>JALZKK010000097.1 GCA_030859285.1 Acidobacteriota bacterium
CGCCTCTCTACCGCGCTCGGTGTGCCGGTCGTGCCGGTGGTGGCGAAGCAGCGGCGCGGCCTCGATGCGCTGGCGCGAGCCGTCGTCAAGGCTGCCGGGACGCGCGGGCCGGGCGCGGGTTGGCGACTTTCCGAGGAAGCAGAACGGGAGTTGTCGGCACTGGCCGGCATGAACAACGGTCAGTCGAATGGAATGGCAACGACGTACGAGGATCACATCAAACGTTATCGCGCGTTGCTCGAACTTTACGGCGAAGAGTTGACGGCTGAAGAGACGGCGCGGCAGCCGGAGATCGAACAAGCGCGCGCGCGGCTCGCCGAGGGTAATTCCGCGTGGTGGCAAGAGCCTCTGCTGGCGCGCTACGGTTGGATTGAACGCATTGCGGCGGGCGTCGTGCGGCAAGACGTGGCGGGCGACGCGAAGGCGCGCGCCAACGCGACGGAGCGCATTGACCGCGTAGTGACGCACAGATTTTTTGGCCCCGTGATTCTGCTGCTCGTGATGCTGCTTGTCTTTCAAGCGATCTTCACGTGGGCGCAATTGCCGATGGATGTGATCGACGCGGGCTTCGGCACGCTCGGAGAGTTCGTCAACGCGCAAATGCCGCCCGGTTTGTTGACTGACTTGCTGGTTGACGGCGTGATCGCCGGCGTCGGCGGCGTGCTAATTTTCCTGCCGCAGATTCTCTTGCTCTTCTTTTTCATCTCGCTGTTGGAAGACAGCGGCTACATGGCGCGGGCGGCTTTCCTGATGGATCGCTTGATGCGCGGCGCGGGCTTGCACGGCAAGGCGTTCATGCCGCTCATGAGTTCGTTCGCCTGCGCGATCCCCGGCATTATGGCAACGCGCACGATTGAAAATCCGAAGGATCGTCTGGCGACGATCATGATCGCGCCGTTGATGAGTTGTTCGGCGCGGCTGCCGGTCTATACGCTGATGATCGCGGCGTTCTTTACGGGGCAAAAATTTTTCGGCGTGCTGTCGGTCGGCGTCGTGGTGATCATGTCGATGTACTTGCTCGGCATCTTGGTCGGCGTCGCGGTGGCGTGGGTCTTAAAGCACACGATCCTGAAAGCGCCGCCGCCGCCGCTCGTCCTCGAATTGCCGCCCTACCGCCTGCCGAATCTGTTCAACGTCGTGCAGCAGATGAAGACGAGCGCGATGATGTTCGTCCGTCGCGCCGGCACAGTGATTCTCGCAATCTCGATCTTGCTCTGGGCACTCGTCACTTTTCCTCGTGCTGAAAGCGCGCCAACAGGAACGGCGGAGGCGACACAAGTCGAACAAGTAGTTAATGACAAGAGCGAGCAACTTCGCCAGAGCTACGCGGGGCGCGCGGGTCGTTTGATCGAGCCGCTGATCGCGCCGCTCGGTTTTGATTGGAAGATGGGCATCGGCCTCATCTCTTCGTTTGCGGCGCGCGAGACGTTGGTCTCGACCATGAGCATCGTCTATAACTCCGGCGACGACGCGGACGAGAATTCCGCTTCCCTGATCGACGCGATCCGAAACGCGCAACGGCCCGACGGCAACCCGGCTTGGACGCCGCTCGTGGCCGTGTCGATGATGGTCTTTTTCGTGCTGGCCTGCCAGTGCATGTCCACCGTCGCCGTCGTGCGGCGCGAGACCAACTCTTGGCGCTGGCCGCTCTTCATGGTCGCGTACATGCTCGCGCTGGCTTATGTCGCTTCGTTCATCACGTATCAGGGCGGGCGCTGGCTTGGCTTCAGTTGAGATGTGAGACAGATGATTCTCGATTGGCAAAACGTTGCGGTGATCTTGATCGTGCTGGCTGCCGTCTGCTACGTAGGGCGGCGCGGGTGGTGGCGACTACGCTCATTCGTTCTTCGCAAGGGGGAAGGTAAAATCGATTCACTTGCCGCTTCGTGTGGAAGTTGCGCCGGCAATCAGAAACCAAAAAACGTGCGCCCGCTCAATGTCCTCGTGCAGATAGATCGTCCCCGCCCCACTTCGCGCCGGACTAACTGAGCAGGTCGAAAAGCCTGAATCGAAGTGCATGAGATTGGCGCGCTATGGCAGAACAACCCGTTTCACGCAAAGACGCAAAGGGCGCAAAGAAGACCACGCTTCTCTTTGCGCCCTTTGCGTCTTTGCGTGAAATTCCTTCTGTCCCATCTCATCGGTTTTGATTTAGGGACACATCTTCATCAAGTTCTTTTGAGGACCCACGCTTGCGGGTGATGCGTAAATCCGATATGCGGATAATAACGCTCGGCGGCTGGCGCTGACAGCAACACCAATGCCGCATCCTCGCCCCCGGCAGCTTGCGTTCTGCGGATCAACTCTCTCCCGATCCCGCTTCTTTGGTGCGACTCTCTCACCGCCAGATCAGACAGATAAGTGACGTAGCTGAAATCAGAGAGAGCGCGTGAAATGCCGACCAACAAATCGCCGTCCCATGCAGTGATCACAAGATTGGCGTTCTTCAGCATTTCGCCCATGCGGCCTCTGTCATCAACAGGCCGCCGTTGGTCGAGAGTTGAGGTTTCGTACAACTCGATCACAGCATCAAGGCTCAGATCATTTCCTTCTTTGTAAGTGATCATCCGGCATCCCCGAATACGGAAGCAGTCTCCACAGCCGAACGCTAACAGCAACGCTCCCGTTCAGCGGCGCGCAGGCTGCCTAAATCAATGGGAGGATCGGACTGGGCGTTGGCTGCAACATGTTGTTCGACTGATCCGCACGATGTATCACTCACTTCTTGTTTTTGCCTCCACATGGCTCCCGCTCGATGCGACCAAGCCGCGATGATACGCAGTTTCTATCCGGCAGAAACAGCGTCCACTCAGGATGACCTTCAACTGTCGTGAAGCTGTGTACCCACACCTGCCCCGACAAAGAGATTACAAGCTCTGGCAGGCGACCTTCTACCACAACATCTACAATCTTGCGACCTACAAGCGCCTGCAAGCCATTGCCAATCTTGCGCTCACCACTGAAGCTGCCGAAGAAGACAGACCTTTGCTTTTCTACTCGCCAACTCCACTCAAGCATCACTGTGGCCTCACCCTTCAGGTTCTTCGCTTCGCTCTGGCGCAACTCTCCAAACTCGCAGAAAATAGCTGATCCGTAACCACGCCAAGCGTGAGAGACCTGCATACCAACAAGGCAGCGTGTTACAGCATGGAACTCTTCAAGCGAGATTGTTTCAGCCATATTCATCGATCACTTCAAGATACATTGCACGATGGCAGCCGAACGCGGCGCTTCAGCGGCGAGCGATCCCACGCAACCCCCATTTCAAATCACCACTAACCCAACGCTCAATCGAGTCCGTTGCAAGCGCTTGTTGGGCTGCGCGTCACCTACTTAGATTCCAGCCTATCGGCGACCGCCGACACCACTACGGCCGTCAATGCCAAACCGATGGGTAGGATGATCAGCAGTATCAATAGATTGAGCCAGTCGCGCCAAGAACCGTTTGCAAGTGCGGTCCATGAGTTCATCGACACCAACGCCAACACCAGCAGGCCAAAGCCGAACCCTGTCATCGCAGCTCGGCCCTCTCGGACGCCTGATAGTCCCACTATCAGCCCCACCAAACCGCCACATATTCCAGTGATAAGCATCGCCAGCACTGTAACGAGCCGCGCCATCTCATTAGCGTCCGGGATGAGTGGCCCTGGATGGGCAGGATCACGACCGATACGTGTCAGCAGAAACGTTAATGCGCCAACGAGCACGCCGTAGCCTACGCCGATCAATAGACCTACTATTCCCCTAAGTACCACAGACCCTCTTTGATCACGACTATCAAAAATGAAGCAGCCCAACAAGCATTCTACTGTCGTGGGGTGATCACAGCGTGAAATTAAAGCTGACATAGCCGGAGACTCTCACCGGCTGGCCGTCGATGAGCGTTGGACGAAACTTCCAACGCCGGGCCGCGTCTTCCGCCGCGCGGCGCAGCATTTCGGGGCCGTCTGTGCGCTTGACGGATTGGACTGCGCCTTTCTCGTCGAGTTGCAGAAAGACCGTGACCTTGCCGGTGACGCGCGCGGATTTGGCCGTCGCGGGATACGACGGATCGACTTTCTCCACGACCTTCGCCAGCAGCGAGCCGACTTCGACGGACTGTGCCGGCACACTGTCGTCCGTCGCTGTAGAGCCTTGCGCCGGTGTCGCGGCGGGTGTGGCATTTGCAGTGTCGGGTTTCGTGCTGTTGGCAGGCGGGGCAGCTTGTGTGGTTGTGGGCGGCGGGCTGCCGTGCGCTGCCATCGCGGGAGAGGTTTTCTGAGTAGTGGACGGCGCGGGCGTTGTCGAGTTGTTCGCGGGTGCGGCTGAGGCCATCGCAGTTGGGACGGCAGTAGCAGGCGCGGAGACGACAGGCGCGGCAGTATTGTTGGCCGCGACCGGATTGGTCCCCGCGACGCGCCGCTCTGTTCCCATCATGCGTTGGCGCGCTTCAGCCACTTCGCGTTGCCACTGCGCTCGCTCACCGTCGTTGCGGGCAACGCGCACGCGTAAAGTCGCCGCGTCTTCCAACAGCGCGGAGGCTTCCATGCTCTTGCCGTTCTCATCGCGCAAGGATTTGCCCTGCCCGATCACTTTCTCAAGTAAGCCTCGCAACTTTTCGAGATCGCTGACGGCTTCGGCGGGCAACTCGGCATCGTTGATGTTGAGACCCAAAGCTCGATAGCGTTCGACGTGCGCCCGCACGCCGTTGATGATCTGCCCGGCGATGGCGAAATAAGCGCGCGTCGTGCCATCGTCCTGCGCGGTGCGTTTGCGGAACACCTCGTTCAGAGTGTTCTCGGCATAGACGTAGTCCGCCTGATCGAGATAGACGCCAACGAGCAGCACCTGTGCGATCTCGCGCACGGACCCGTCCGCGCCCGGCTCGCGCAGCAACGATTCCAACTCGCTACGTGCGGCGGGCAGATGGCCGGCAGCCGACAAAGCGCGGGCGCGTGTGATGCGCCGGGACGGGCTTTCAGAGTCGGCGTTTAATTGTGCGCCTGCGCCTGCGGCAGAGGCGAGGATGAAACTTAGGCTGAAAAAGATTTTAGGGAGCGGGGAGACGACGATGCTGCTACGGCGAATTTCCTTCACAAGTAAAACTCCATAAAGAATAGGACTGACGCAAAGAAGAGCATGAGCTACGAATGAACACGAAGCAGAATCACTCGCTCTGCCGGCTCCCAATTTTTATTCGTGTTTGATTCGTGTTCATTCGTGGCTAAAAATTCCGTCACTGCGTCAGTCCTAAAGAATAAACGAGCGTGGGTTGGCTCGCTTGAAGAGCTGATGAGATCAGCTAAAGCATTATTGCCCGCCAGCCGGGTTTCGATCAACTGCGGCGCGGACGTTTTTTGCGCGTGGGACTTGCCGGCGTCTTTTTTGGCGCAGCGGCGGGACTCGCCGGTGTGCCGTCTGTCGAAATCATCAAACTCCGCGCGACCCGCTCGCGATAAATGCGAGCTTCGCGTTTGATCGCTTCCTCGTCGAGCGTCAGCAGACGCCGGTCGCGCATCACGATGCGGCCTTCGATCACGACCGTCCGCACGTTCCCGGCTTTCGTCGCATAGACGAGTTGAGAATAAATGTTGTAGAGCGGCGTCTGGCTCAAGCTGTCGAGATCGACCACGATCAGATCGGCGCGCTTGCCCGTCTCCAGCGAGCCGATCTCGCGATCTAAATTCAACGCCCGCGCGCCGCGAATCGTCGCCAACTCCAACGCCTCGCGCGCCGGCATGACGCGCGGATCATTGCTGTACAACTTGTGCAGTTTGGCCGCCGTGTCCATCTCTTCCCACATGCTTAAATCGTTATTCGACGCCGCGCCGTCCGTCCCCAAGCCGACGGCCAAATTCGACTTCAACATCTCCGGCACAGGCGCGACGCCCGACGCCAGCTTCATATTCGACTGCGGATTATGCACGACGCCGACGCCAAATTTTTTCAGCAACGCGATCTCTTCCGCCGTGACGTGGACGACGTGAGCGGCGATCACGCGCTCATTCAAAAATCCGATCCGCGCGAGATATTCGACCGGCGACACGCCGTGATCGCGCGTCACGTCAGCGACTTCTTTCTTAGTCTCTGCGACGTGAATTACAATGGGCGCGCCGGTGCGTTCGGAAAACTCGCTGACCGTCTTGAGATGCTCTTCCGAGACGGTGTACGGCGCGTGCGGCGCAATCGCCGGCGTGATGAGCGGATGCCCCTTCCACTTGGCGACGTAACGCGCGGTGTAAGCCATCGCGTCCGCGAAGGTCTTGTTATCGGCGACGGGAAAATCGATCACCGTCTCGCCCAAGACACCCCGCACGCCGGCTTTGGCCGTCTCGTCGGCGATGGCGTCCTCGAAGTAATACATGTCGCAATAAGTCGTCGTTCCGCCGCGAATCATCTCGGCGAGGCCGAGCCGCGTGCCGGCGCGCACGAAATCCTCCGTGACGTTCTTGGCCTCCGCCGGGAAGATATACTTGGTCAGCCAATCATTCAGATCGAGATCGTCGCCGAGTCCGCGAAACAAAGTCATCGGTGTGTGCGTGTGGCCGTTGATCAAACCCGGCAGCACGACGCGCCCACGCGCGTCGATCACTATGCGTCCTGCATACTGCCGCGCAATTTCTCCGCGCGAACCGGCAGCGACGATCCGCCCGCGATTGACGGCAATTGCGCCGTCCTCAATCACGCGGCGGTCTTTGTCCATCGTCACGATTGTCCCGCCGCTCACGACGAGATCGACAGTGGCAGGTGTAGTCGCCATGATGGTTGGAGGCATGGTTGTTAGCAGCGTGGAAAACAATATGAATAAAATGAAGAGGCGGGTTGCGAGTGTGTTTCTTCTCATCATTTTCTTAGCCAACAAAAATCATTTCGGGCGACCGGGTAAGAAATAAAAGCGCACGATCAGCAGCGCGGAGAGCGCGGTCACTTCAAGCATTAGATCAACCGCCGTGTTGCCGGGGCTAATCATCTTACGCGCGATGATGAAGATGATCACCTCGACTGCCGAACTCGTACGATGAAACAACAGCAACAATCCCAACTCGGCGGCGATGGCGATCAGCAGCAAATTCTCGATGATGCCATAGAGAACTTTGTAGTCATCGAACGGGGCGAAGAGCTTCGGGATTTCGTGCGCCAGCAAATTGTAAGACGAGACCACCGCGACTCCCAAAATCACCACTGCCAGCAGCGACAGAAAAATATGGATCGCATCGCCGACGTATCGATTCATCAAGCGTTCAAGCGCCGTCTCTCCGCCGCCGCTATCGCTGCCCTTCGACTTGTCTTCTGCCACGTCTTCCATGTCTTAACCTTGCCCGCCGCCCTCTCCGAGAAATGTCGCATCGAAGGGTCGCGGCAGCAACTCACTCATCCGCAGCGTCTCAGCATCGCCGCGCAAATTGCCGAGAATGATCGGGATATTTCCGCAGAATTCCCAGATGATCTGCCGGCACGCGCCGCACGGCGGCGTCAAACGTTCGGTGTCAGCGACGACGGCGAGCCGCTTGAAGCACCGCGCGCCTTCCGACAACGACTTCCACATGGCGACGCGCTCGGCGCACATCGTCATTCCGTAAACCGCGCTCTCGACGTTGCAGCCGGTGTAGATCTAGCAATACTCAGTATCAAAAACCTCGCCGACGCGAAAATTTGAGAAGCACGCCAGAGCGCGCTCCCGCGCTTCCATTGCCGCCTCGATGAGTTGTCGTGTCTCCCGCTCGACTTCCGCAGTCAAAACTTATTGACCCCTTCCCGCCTGCTCAGACGCCCGGCGAAATGCTGCGCCGCGCCTGTGCCTCGCGCGCCAGCCGCTCGCGAATCTTGCCGCTCAACAGATCGATGCTGACCAAATTATGCCCGCCTTCCGGGATGATCACGTCGGCCACGCGCTTCGACGGCTCGACAAACTGCATGTGCATCGGTCGCACGGTGGCAAGATACTGCTCGATCACGGATTCGACGGTGCGCCCGCGCTCGGCCACGTCGCGCCGCAGGCGGCGGATGAAACGAATGTCGTCCGGCGTATCGACAAAAACTTTAATGTCCATTTCTTGGAGTAAGCGCGGCTCGGCGAAGATCAGTATGCCTTCGATGATCGTGATCAGCTTCGGCTCCATCCGCAGCGTCTCTTTGAGACGGACGTGGTGCTTGAAATCATAAACCGGCAATGCGACGGCCGCGCCGGCCTTCAACGCGCGCAGATGCTCGACGAGCAGCTCGTTATCAATCGCGTCCGGGTGATCGAAATTGACCTGTTGCCGGAAATCCAGAGGCATCTGATCGAGATCGCGATAGTAAGAATCCTGTTGCAAGAAAGCGACTTCATCGGCGCTCACCGAATCCAAAATCCGGTTCGCCACCGTCGTCTTCCCCGATCCCGTCCCGCCGCAAATGCCGATGATCATTCGTCGCTTCGCTCCGCAGTGACGAGTGACAAGTGACAAGTGACGAGCAAAAGCAAAATCTGTCTTTGCTCGTCACTCGTCACTTGTCACTGTAGTTTCGGAATTACTCGCCGCAGCAAGTCCGTGAAGGTCGCGCGGACGCGCTCGCCCGTTTCGATCACTTCGGCGTGATTGATGGGGGCGTCGAGGACGCCGGCAGCGAGATTCGTGATACATGAGATGCCCAACACTTTGAGCGACAGGTGACGGGCGACGATGGCTTCGGGAACCGTACTCATGCCGACGGCGTCTGCGCCGAGCGCACGCAACATCCGAATTTCGGCGGGCGTCTCGTAACTTGGTCCCGCGAGCGCGGCATAGACGCCGCGCCGCAATTCGATGCCCATCGCCTGTGCTTCTTTCGCGGCGATCTCTTGATACTCGCGGTCATAGACTTCCGTCATGTCGGGAAAGCGCGGGCCGAAACGTTCATCATTCGGGCCGCGCAGAG
>JALZKK010000326.1 GCA_030859285.1 Acidobacteriota bacterium
CCTCAAAACATTTTCCACGCGCCGGCAATTTGTGAGCGGCCACAGCCGGCCCGTGAAATCCTGAAAGTTTCGCTCTGTGTACCACAGAAATGCTTGACGCGCCAACAACTTGTTCGCACTATACGCGTGGCAAGTCCCGCCTCGTGAGTTGGCCTGACGACGTGAGAGTTGCGCTCTCATGCGTTTCAGTCCGGCGGCCCGCAAGCGCCTGTCCCGAAAAGGAGCGTGAAAAATACATGGCTTTTCAGCCGTCCGATCTGTGGAGTTGGCGCGGCACAGTGGAGCGCGGCAAGTACGTCGCTATCGGCGTCATTCTGTTTGCCATCAAGCACAACATCGACCGCGCCATCGGTTTCGCCTTCGACCGCCCGTGGCCGTTCGTCAATTATTGGTTCTTCGACGCGCCGGGCGGCGTGGACGACGTGCCGGCGCGACGCTGGCAATTTTACGCCGCGCTCGTCGCCGCCGCATTGCCGTTCATCTGGACGGGAGTAGTGCTGACCTTGCGCCGCCTGCGCTCGGCGGGGCTGCCGCTCTGGATGGTCGCGCTCTTCTTCGTGCCGTTTCTCAATCTATTTTTCTTTCTGCTGCTGTGCGTTATTCCTGCGCGCACGAAGGAGACGCGCCCGCGCTCGAATTTCGCCGCGCGCTTGCAGGAGACATTGGGGCGTGTGATCCCCGATAGCCAATTGGGAAGCGCGGCGATGAGCTTGCTGCTAATGGTCCCGCTGGCAATTGCGGCGACGCTCTTTAGCGTGCGCGCGCTCGGCGATTATGGCTGGGGCTTGTTCGTCGGCCTGCCGTTTTTTCTCGGCCTCACTTCGGCGCTGCTCTACGGCTTTCACCGCCCGCGCACGCTCGGCAGTTGCCTGCTCGTCTCACTGCTCTCGGTCGTGCTGGTCAGCGCCGCGCTGTTGGTGTTCGCGGTCGAGGGCATCATCTGTCTCGTGATGGCCGCGCCGCTCGGAGCCGCGCTCTCGCTCTTCGGCGGCTTCATCGGCTACGTCATCCAATGCCGACCGTCGTACACAAACGAAGCCTTTCAAATGTTCGCGCTCGTTCTCTTCGCGTTGCCGGCCTTCATGCTCTTGGAGCATCAAACGCAGACGCCCGCGCCGCTCTACGAAGTCAAAACGTCTGTCACGATCAGCGCGCCGCCGGAAAAAGTCTGGCCGCACCTCATCGCTTTCGCCGAACTCCCGCCGCCAAGCGAAAGACTCTTTCGCACGGGCATCGCTTATCCTGTCCGCGCCGAGATTCAAGGTCGCGGCGTCGGCGCGGTGCGCTACTGCGTCTTCTCAACCGGCGCGTTCGTCGAACCGATTGAAATTTGGGACGAGCCGCGCCTCTTAAAATTTGGCGTCACTGCACAACCGCCCGTCATGCAGGAATTATCGCCCTACGGCGAACTCAGGCCGCCGCATCTCGAAAACTACCTGCAATCGCGTCGAGGACAGTTTCTCTTAACGCGCTTGCCCGACGGCACGACGCGTCTCGAAGGCACGACTTGGTACGAGAATCGCTTCTGGCCCAGCGCGTACTGGCATCTCTGGTCAGACTACATTATTCACCGCATACACCTGCGCGTGCTTGACCATATCAAGAATCTGTCTGAGCATAGCGGTTGACAGCTCCCCTGCTCGAATCAACCAGCATCTTTAAGGGCATTGAACAATGAGGCAACACTGTACAAAACGCATCGCCGTCTTAGGGCTTTCTTTTACTTTCTCACTGGCCGCGCTCGTCGCGCTGTCAGGCGTGCGGGCGACCGGCGCGAAGACTAATCCGCAGCAAACTGCAACCCCCGCTCCTGCTCCCACGCCGCGCGATGAGCGTCTGTGGCAGAAGGCTTTGAAGTTGCACCGCAACTCAATCGTCGTCGATACGCATAACGATATTCTGTCGATGATGACGGACGACAACTACGATCTCGGCGTCTCCTCCGTCGGCAAATATCACACCGATCTTGCGCGGATGAAAGAGGGCGGAGTGACCGCCGAGTTTTTCTCGGTCTATGTGGATCGCAGCTATGCGAGGGACGGTGGCGCGGCGCGGCGTGCGCTCGACATGATCGATTATGTCTATCGCGTGGCGGAGCAGCGCCCGAATGAGTTGATGATGGCTTATTCGGTGGCGGACATCCGGCGCGTGAAGAAGGAGGGCAAGATCGCTGCGCTGATGGGCATCGAAGGCGGCCACGCGATTGAAGATTCGTTGATGGCCTTGCGTGATTTTTATCGTCTCGGTATTCGCTACATGACGCTGACGCACAACAACACGAACAATTGGGCCGACGCTTGTTGCGACGAGGCGAAGCACAACGGCCTGTCGGATTTCGGCAAGGAAGTGATCAAGGAGATGAACCGCATTGGAATGCTCATCGATATTTCGCACATCTCCGATAAGACGATGAGCGATGTGCTGGATAGCACACGCGCGCCCGTCTTCGCTTCGCATTCTTCGGCGCGTGCGCTCGCTGATCGTCCGCGTAATATCCCCGACGATCTCTTGCGCCGCATCGCTAAAAACGGCGGTGTCGTGATGGTCAATTTTTATCCGGCCTTCCTCGATCAAAAAGTGATCGACGCCTCGAATGCGCGGGCCGAGCGACTGAAGCCGCAGCTTGACGCGCTGCGTGAGCAATACAAGAACGAGCCGCAACGTGTGCAGGAAGAGACCAATAAACTATTCGCCGCCAACCCGCTCCCCGAAACGACGCTCTCCGTGTTGGTCGATCACTTTGATCACATCGCAAAGGTCGCAGGCGTCGATCACGTCGGCATCGGCTCAGACTTCGACGGCGTACCTTCCTTGCCCGAAGGCATGAAAGATATTTCGCAGTTACCAAATTTGACTTATGAATTGCTCAGACGCGGTTACAGCGAAGGGGACGTGCGGAAGATTTTGGGCGAGAATTTCTTGCGCGCTTTCACGGAAGCCGAGCGCGTCGCACGCGGCTCGCGCGTGAGCGGCGACGGCAGCGTGCGCCGTTTGGAGAAAAGTAAAAGTTAAATGTGCCGTTAAAAAAGCAGCAGCGTGACGTTTGTAATAAGCGTCACGCTGCTGTTTATTTTGAGGCTAAATCTAAATCAGCTCTCGTTTCAATCATTTATCCACACCGCGCTTTTCAAGTGCGGTGATTAGCGATTGCCGCCGCCCGACGAACCGCCCGATGAGCCGCCGGTTGAGCCGCCACCGCCGCCGCTCGACCCTTTCCCACCACCTCCGCCGGAGGAACCGCCCGAAGTGCCACCACCTCCGCCGGTGCTGCCCTCTCGAC
>JALZKK010000341.1 GCA_030859285.1 Acidobacteriota bacterium
TGATTCGCCTGTTGTGCGAAGTGTGCAAGCGGGCTTACGAGCCGAAGGACGATGAGCTAATTGAGTCAGGCCTCAAACCCGCCGACCACCGCGAGCGCGACTTTTACATGAGCGTCGGCTGCGACGCTTGCAACCACACGGGCTATCGCGGACGCACAGCGATCCATGAATTGCTTGATCTTTCGGACAACATTCGTGAGATAATCATCGAACGGCGGCCCGGCTCGGAGGTCCGCCGCGCGGCGGAGAAAGAAGGATTAGCTTCCCTGCGCGAGTCCGCACTCCTGAAAGTGTTCAAAGGCGTCTCGACGCTGCACGAAATCAACCGCGTGACCTTCGTCGAAGAGGTCAAGCTCAACGGGAATTAGTAGTCAGTTTTCAGTTTTCAGTAAAACGCAAAAGCGCTTGTTCTGAAAACTGAAAACTGTTTCTGGAACGCTTCAACCCGACCGGACGTGTAACCCCTCAGACCAGCGCTCGCCCGGCAAGCAAGCTGCTGAAAACTGACAACTGAAAACTGCTTTTGAGGTATGAAATGAAGAGAGAAACACGCGCGCGTTCGCTGGCATCGATGCTGGTGATTTTCTGTTTACTGGCAGCTCCGATAGCGGTCTCGGCGAAGAAGGGCGAGAAGAACTACAAGCGCGGATTGCAGCATGAAACCGCGCAGCAGTGGGAGCGCGCCGCGCAAGAGTTTGCGCTGGCCGTCGCCGCGAATCCTTCCGATACTGAATATCAACTGCACTACCGGCGCGCGATCTTCCAAGCCTCGCAGAAGTTCATGGAGCAGGGGCGCACGCTCGCCGAACAGGGCGATTACAAGGGCGCGTACAACGCTTACCGGCAGGCTTACGGCTATGATCCGGTGAACGAATTGGCGCTCGCCGAGATGCAACGCATGGTGCGCTTGCAGCGGGAGCGTGACGGCACGGGGCCGAACGGCAACGGCAATGGGAGCGGCGCACCGCCGGAAAGCTCGCAGCTCTCTCCTTCAGCGTACCAACCCGAAGCAAACGGCGCGGCGGCGAGAATAACGCCGGCCAGCGCGCAACAAGTGTCGGGCCTGCCGGCGGCGCGCTCAGAGGCGAAGCGCATCATCAACTACAGCGGCGATCTGGAACAGTTCGTCCGCCAGATGGCGACGGAACTCGAAGTGAACGTTATTTTCGACCGCGATTTTCCGAAGCGCACAATCAACGTCAGCCTCCGCGACGTGACTGCCGCGCGCGCTCTCGATCTCGTCTTCGTCTCGCAGGGCTTGTTCTTTCAGAAGCTCGACCGCCGCACGATCCTCGTCGCCGATCAATCAAAGCGTCCGCAGTATCAACAGCTTGTCCTCAGAACGTTCTATCTCCAGAACATCGATCCGAATGATGCCCGCGGCTTGATTCAAGCGGCGCTGCCGCCGACTGCCGGACGCAGCCCGCAGGCGATACCGAACAAGGCCACCAACAGCATCACTGTCCGTGACACGCCGGAAAACATTCGACTGATCGAAGAGCTACTACGGGGCGTCGATAAAGACCGCGCCGAAGTCGTGATGGACGTGCAGATTTATGAAGTCTCGCGCACCAATCTGCTGCAACTCGGCAACCAGATCGGGACTGATGCCCAGTTGGGCAATCTCGGCGGTGTGAGTCGTGGGCTGGCGCTCCTCGCGGGCAGCCGGCAAGTGGCGGAACAGGCGTTGCCCACCGGCACATCGACTGCGCTCGGCGCGGCCTTCATCTTGCCGACGACCGCTCTCAGTGCATTCCAAGCCAAAGACAACACGCGCTTGCTCGCGTCCACGCAAGTCCACGCTTTCGACAGCGAGCAGTCCACTACCCGCATCGGCAAGAAAGTCCCGGTGCAGACCGCGCAGGTCTCGCCGTTTAGCGGCGTCGGCACGGGGAACAATCAAAACCCGCAGGCCGGCGTCCAGACCGGACTCTTCGGCGGCACGGGCTTCCCCGTCATTCAGTATCAGGACACCGGCTTGATCTTGAAGTTCAAGCCGCAGGTCTTCCCGAATCATGACGTACAGGTGCAGATGGACATCGAGTCGAACGACGTGATTGGCGGAGCGAATGCTTTGACGCCGACGTTCAGCCAGCGCAGCATCAGCGGCATGGCGCGCATCCCGAACAATCGCACGATGATGATCGCCAGCATCGCGCAAGATCAGGAATCGCGCGGGCGGCGCGGCCTGCCCGTCCTCGGCCTGATTCCCGTGCTGGGACGATTGTTCAGCACGCCGACGAGAAATGATGTCAACTCCGACATCGTGATCACCGTCACGCCGCGCGTGCTACGCGCCCCGAATGTGACGCCGGAAGATTTAGAGTTGCGTCCGACCGGCACGCAAACGGCTCCGGCCAGTGAAACGCTTGAAGCGATGGTGCGCCAAGCCGACCGCGAAGATCAGCTCGCCGCCGCGCGCCAACTGCCAAAGAATCCAGTCGTGCAACTGCCGACTGCCGCTGCGACCGAAGCCGCATCCGCGACGATACCAACAACGACGCCCGCCGCTCCGGCAACTGAAACCGAGCCGGCCTTCGTCCCCGCGCCGAAATTATTGGCTGGCAGCCCTGTTGTATCTGCCGCCGCGCCCGCCGCTCTGCCGGTCGCGCACGCCGTCAACGCCGGCTTGCTCAATTCAATCACGAACAGCCTCGCCGTCAACGCGCCGGAGAATCGCGAGCGCGCGACAGCGGTTGCCATGTCGAATGACAACTCCGCCGGCGGCGCAGCACTCTTCGTGATGGCGAATCAACGCGAGATGCGCGCGGGCGAGAAGCAACGCTTGATGATTTTCGTCAAGACGGATGTGCCGCTCAACTTGGCGGCGGCCTCGTTGCGTTTCGATCCGAAGATGCTGCGCGTCGTCTCCATCACGAAGGGCAGTCTGTTCGGCGAAGCGCCGGCAGCCGCGCCCGCCATCACGCCATCAATTGATGCCGGACGCGGGACGCTCCTCGCGCTCGTCGCCCCGGCTTCCGGCACGCCGATCAAAGGCATGGGCGTCATGCTCTTCGTCGAGATCGAAGCCCTCGCCACCGGCAACACCGAGATCAGCTTCAATCAGTCCGCCGTGCATCTCATGTCCACTGATGGACGCAACATCCCGGCGCAATTCACGCCGGTTCGTTTGACGGTGAAGTAGGCAATGAAAATGTTTGGCAGACGGGGAGACAGAGAGAAAGGGAGAGAGGGAGAAAAGGCGATATGCCCGTCTCCCCGTCTCCCCGTCTCCCCGTCTCCCCATCTTTCTTTCAGAGGCTTTACCCTGATCGAGTTGGTGATCACAATGACGATCCTCTCAATCCTGACCATCGGCGTGATCCCGCTCGTCAAGACCTCCGTCAAACGCCAGCGCGAGCAACAACTCCGCGAATCTCTACGCGAAATGCGCGAGGCGATTAAGGAGTTCAAGCGCGACACGGTCGGTGCGCCGTGCTGTGGGGCGCAGCAACAGGCGGGAACACCACCGGGAGGCGGCGGCGGCGGAGGTTATACTGATCCGCGCAGCAAAGTGATGATCAGCGATAACACTATCTTCACGCCGGACAACATTGATCACTACCCGCCCGATCTCGACACGCTCGTGAAAGGCGTCAACGTTGTCCCGCGGGTTCAAGGATTAGCTGCGCCGGACATCAACCGCTCGCCGACGGCAGGCGGGCCCCTCGTCTCGACTAAACAGAAAACTTATCTCCGTAAAATTCCCATCGATCCGATGACGGGCAAGGACGATTGGTGTTTGATTTCCAGTTACAACCCGGACTCGTGCGACGGCAGCCCGAATGTTTTTGAAGTGCGCTCGCGGTCAGAAGAAGAAGCGTTGAACGGGGAGAAGTACAGTGATTGGTGAGAGGCAAAAGGCAAAAGGCAAAAGGCAAAAGGCAAAAGGTGAAGGACAGCATCTGTCGCTTATCGCCCCGTCGCCCCGTCGCCCCGT
>JALZKK010000347.1 GCA_030859285.1 Acidobacteriota bacterium
GCACAATGTTGTGCCGCAACACGAAATTCGTGTGCGCCGCACCATTTGATAAAATAATGCTCCTCGCCGGCCACACCGTATTGTGTTCGACCGTCACAGAGTCAGTCCCATCTGAGATCAGAATGAAAGCTCCGTAGCCGCCGCCCAAGCCCGGCCCGTCAATGCCCGTGATGAGATTGTTGGCAATCCGCACGCGGCGCAACCGCACGCTCGTCGGGTCGGCATGGTAAAGATAATCCTTGCCCAAAATACTAAAGGCACCGGCCACATTGCGGAGGAGGTTGTTGGTAAATTCGACATCCTCGACCGCCGCCGCCGGCCCCGAATCGTTCGGGCGCGGCGTCAACAAAATGGCTTGCCCCGACTGGGCATCGACCCAGTTGTTTTCCAACACATTGCCGTCCACCACCACGCGGCGCGCGCTCTTGAGTTCAAAGAGATTCTTGACCGTCCAGCGTCCGCGCCACTCCATCGGTTTGCGGAGATGGTTGCGGCGAATCTCGATGTCGGCGGGGACCATCCCGGCGGCGGAGAGGCCGCCCACCGCGCCACCGAAGAAGAGGTTCGTGCCTGCGCCTTCCAAGTAGTTGTTGATAATCTTGAAAGGGCCGGGGCCATTCCACCCGGCGACGGCTTGGGCTTCTTGGCCTTTGACGTGAAAATCTGAAATGTAGGAATTGAGAATCTCGGTATGGGCCGAGTTCAACGCGATGCCGCGCTTTAAGTCCATGGTCGAGTTCCCATGAATGTAGCAACGGTCAATGACTAAATGATGCGGGACTTGGTCGAGGGAATTCTGTCCCATCCCTCCATCGCCCAACAGCACCAAGTCATAAACGAGAGCGTCTGGCGTCGCTAATCCGATCTCAATGCCAAGCAAGCGGTAATGATGTGCGCGCGGTGCGGTGCGGAGCGCCGGAGCGCCGCGTCCGGGCGAGAGCAGTTTCGGCATCAGGCTCGCCTTGCCGGGGTCAACGCGCACTCCTTCTCGCAATTCCGCCGCGCGCGAAGATTGGATAGTAATAAAAGCGTCGCCCGGCCCTTTGTCGGGGAGCGTGAAGGGACCAACAAAACTCGCGCCGGCCTCCAACACAAGCGTGTCGCCCGGCTGCGCTTCATTTAAAGCCTTTTGCAGATTCCCTTTGGCAGCAACGTTGATTGTTTTGGGAGTTGCTGTTGTTGCAGTTGCCCGGCGCGGGCGCTGCGCGCTGACACTTGGCTGCTTCACTCTCTGAACGACTATTAGGGACAGCAATCCGAGCAAGAGCAATCCCCCGCTGACTAATAAAATTGGCAGGCCGGCGAGGCCCTTACTTTTCTGTCTGATCTTCACGATGACAGTGTACCCAGAATAAATTCCGCCAGACAAGGTAAGTAACGATGAGAGCCACTGAAACTATCGACTACAAGAAACAGTGAGCCACGAATGAACACGAATTGGCACGAAAGAAAAAACAGCAGCGTCCGCTACAGCAATTGACGGCACGTCGCTTTTTGCTTCCGCTTTCACCTCATTCGTGTGCATTCGTGTTCATTCGCGGCTCAATTCTTTTCTTGACAGCTATCGTTGAGCTGTCAGCTATATTTGAATTGATAGTAGATGATTTTCAGATACTCTCCGGCCACAGCAGCCCAGCCTTCCTGATGCAACCACCAAGTAGCTGGCGCGAACGTCTGCTCATCGCCGGCGGATGCGGGAATCAAACTGATCTCAACTCCGCTCTCATCGAAGACACGCCGCAAAGTCCACAGCGCACGCCGCGAGTGATAAGCCGAAGTCACGACGAGAAATGAATTCAACTGATGGGCTTCCGCGTAATCTCGCAGCCGCACAGACTCATCGTGCGTACTCGACACCGTTTGCGGAAGCGTCTGTATTTTCTCCGACGGGACGCCCGCACGCTTCAGTTCGTGGCGGGCGCGCTCGACGAAGAAAGGGTTGCGCTGCTCGGAGGTTGACCAACCGCCCTGTTGATTATCGTTGGTGAGAATGACGAGCGGAGCGTAGTTCTCTTGATAAAGCTCGGCAGCCTTTTGCGTGCGCTCCAGATACGCAGCCGAACCGCTGAGGACAACAATCGCATCCGCACTCGCGACGGGCGTAGCGACGATGAGAAAGCGAGCCGCCGCCCACGCCACGAACGGCCAGAGCGCGAGGATTAACACCGCGCCGCGCCACCAATTCCGCCGCGTGCGTGGCCTTTTCAGGTGAGTTTGCATGAGGGAGGAAAGTTTCGCGCCCGGCCACAGCGCGGCTTGTGCGTTGTTTGCGTCACTGCGGAACAGCGATGATTTGTACTTCCCCGGCGATGATCGCATCCGTGATCTGGAACGGTTGTTCGTCGAGCGTCGTGATGCTGTAACCATACTCTAACAAGATGCCCTGCACGTGCCGCGCGGCTGCCTCCGAATGCAGTTCGCAGCAGAACGAAGTTCTTTTCTCACGCAGAATCGATCTCGCGCCTTCAAGCACGCGCCCTTCTTCGCCTTCGACATCGATCTTGATGAAATCCGGGAAAGAATGCGTGGCCGCGAAATCATCGAGCGTGACGGTGGTTAATTTTAATGTCGGCCAGCGCGTCTCCGCTTCGGTAATACATGAACCGTAAGCGGTATCGGTGAGCGAAAATTCGACGGTGCGCTCCCCATCACTGACCGGATTCGGCACGACTTGGATATTCTCGAAATGATTGGCTGCCGCGTGTTTCTTAATTTCTTCGATGGCGTGCGGCGCAGGCTCGAAGGCATAGACCTGCCGCGCCTTGCGGGCCATCAGGAGAGACAAATAACCGATGCTCGCGCCCAAGTCGTAGCAAATCGAATCGGGCCGGACGAGGCCATCAATGGCGCGTTGGGTTTCCAGTTCGTAAGCGCCGCTGATGTGCGCGTGGCTGACGTGTTCGCTGACCGACAAATTGACGCCGGCGAGCGGGCCTGTCTCGATCCGCACGATCCCGCCATCGGCAGCCATCACTCCCTCAAACGCTTTGCGGGAGAGACGATCAAAGAAGCGGTTGCGGTGAACTGCGTTCTTGATAAATTTAGGGGTCAATTGTGCGGCCTTGATCGTCAACGAACGTAACATAAATAATTATTCCTTTCAGGTGGTAACGAAGAGCGGGCGTGACTTTCAATCTCACCAGCAGATGCCCTGATACGAGTCGTCAGACACACGTCTGTCAAACAACCGCACGAGATCGATCAGCGTTTGATCGCCACGCAGTTTCGTGCCGACTTCACGAAACTCCTCCGCCTTGTTCCCGATGATCAAAACGTCGGAGTTATTCAACACTTCCTCGATGCTGCCGCACATCAGTTGCGAAATGTGCGGAATCTCGCGTTCGATGTATTCCTTGTTTGCGCCGAACAAACGCGCGAGCGAAACATCGTGGTCGTAGAGCGAAAGCCGCATTCCCTTTCCGATCAAAGTCTCGATCAGAGAGATCATCGGCGATTCACGCAAATCGTCCGTCCCGGCTTTGAAGCTAAAACCGAGGACGCCGATGTTTTTCTTTTTCGTGCGGATGACCATCTCGACCGCGCGCTCGATCTGCAAACGATTGCTGTGCAGCACGGACGACAGCACGGGCGTTTCCACGTCCAACTCTTTCGCTTTGTAGTTGATCGCCCGCAGGTCTTTCGGCAAGCACGAACCGCCGAAGGCGAAACCCGGCTTCAAATAGTAAGGCGACAAGTTGAGCTTCGTGTCCTGACAGAACACTTCCATCACTTGATGGCTATCGATCCCCAAGTTTTTGCAAATGTTTCCGATCTCGTTGGCAAAGCTGACCTTCAGCGCGTGGAAACAATTGCAGGCGTACTTCACCATCTCGGCAGCCTTGACGCTCGTCACATACAGCGGCGCGTCGATGCCGCTGTAGAGCCGGCTCGCGCTCGCCGCCACGTCTTCTTCGTCAGCGCCGATGAGCGTGAACGGCGGCGCGTAAAAATCTTTCAGCGACGTGCCTTCGCGCAAGAATTCCGGGTTGATGCAGACGCCGAAATCGCGCGCGGCCCGCCGGCCCGAATGACTTTCCAGCGCCGGCACGACGACGCCTTCAATTGTCCCCGGCAACATTGTGCTGCGGATGACGACGACGTGCTGCTCGCCTTTCGCCTTGAGCGCCGCGCCGATTTCTTCGCAGACGCGCTTGATGAAAGTTAGATCGAGACTACCGTTGGCGTGGCTCGGCGTACCGACGCAAATGAGCGACAGTTCGGAATCCTGCACCGCCGCCGCCGTATCGGTCGTCGCGCGCAAACGCCCGGCCTTGACCATCTCGCCGATCAACTCGCCGATCCCGGCTTCGACAATCGGGCTTCTGCCGCTGTTAATGATCTCTACCTTGACGCTGTTGACATCGACGCCCGCGACTTCATGCCCCTCTTTCGCGAAGCAGGCCGCCGAGACGCAGCCAACATAACCTAAACCGAAAACACTTAGTTTCATTGGTCCCTTTTCCGTTTCACGCTCAAAGCCTCGGCGCTTGTGAGATTGGCATAGAACATTTCACCACAGAGGCACAGAGAAAACCTGACTAATAAACTGAGCAGGCCGCCCTCATTCCTTCCGTCTTCTCCGTGTCTCTGTGGTGAAAACCATTATCCCAATCTCGCAAAAACCGCTTTAGTCCAGTACGGTCGAGCGCAGTCTCTCGTACACCGAGTTTCCCAACAACCGCTTGGCGGCGGTCAAGACGGCTCCCTGCGTGCGCTGCCGCAGCAACAATTCGGCGCGGCACAATCGCTCAAATTCCTCGACACCCGTCTCACGCATGATCGTCATCCGCGCGAGACGAAAACGATCTGCCGCGCGCGAATTTTTCCCGGGGCGGCTGGTGACGACTGAGGCGTAGCCGGCTTCAACTGCTATTGCTGCAACTGCCTTGCTCCAACGCCCGCCCGGACACGAAAAGTGTTCGATTCGTCGGCCCGTCATCTGCTCCAACCGCTCTTTCGATTCGACGATCTCAGAGCGCAAACTTGCGGCGTCGAGATCGGAGAGAAGGCTATGCGTTTGCGAGTGAGAGCCGATCTCAAAACCCATCTCGCTTAACTCACGCACTTGCTGTTCATTCATGTAGCCGCGCTGCCCCGTGAAACCGGTGACGACGTAGAAGGTCGCATTGAAGCCAACTTCTTTGAGCAACGGCGCGGCAAGCAGCAGATCGGTTTCGCAGCCGTCGTCAAAAGTGATCGCGATGTGAGCGCGCGGCTGCACAGCGATCATGGGCGACGCGCCGTTCGTCGCTACTTCATCCATTGCGGCGAGCGCTTCGCCGACGCTCAAACCATTCTGACCGCTCGCTTTTAAGTGTGCGAGATGGCGGCGAAAGTCCTCGGCAGAGAGGACGTAACGCACGTAGCCCGGCGCGCTCTGGACTGTCGGGCGGCCCGGAGCTTCCAGTTCGTGATACATCAAAAAAACCGCGTCGCCCGTCATGAAAAAATCCTTCGTATCCGCGACTTGATCGGCGCGGGCAAACTTTTGCCGAAACGCCCGGAGAGTTTTTTGACGCGCTTAAACAAGTGCTGTTGTCGGAAGTGCCGCGCACTGGCGACGCCGAACTCTTCCAGCAACGGTTCAGGCAACAGGCCGTCCGACGGCAATTGATATTCATCCTTAGAGCCGGTGTACGCGCCGTACTTGAGCGCCGCTAAAACTTCGGCGCGCGCCGGCGATTCGCCCTCCAACATAATAAACAGCACGCGCGGCTGTCGCTTCCAATGCAAATCCTGTCCGTAAAAAGCTCGCATGTCCGGTCGCCGATCCTGCAAGCGATTGAGCAAACGAAATGTGCCGGGTCGCGGCGCGTGCTGGCCGTCATACTTCGAGTTCCAAGTCTCGATGCCGAGCGGCAGCACGTCGAACGACTCGATCCACGGGAACATCGAATCCATCGGATGCGCGATCACGGAGACGCCGCCCTCGCGCTCGATGTGCGCGATGACTTCTTGTGGATTCTCCGTTTGCACCAACGAAGTGACGCCGAAGCCGAGGATGTGCATTCGCCGCTCGCACTCATATTCCAGCCCGGCGATGAATTGAAATTGATCATCGGACAAGGCCGCACACTCGGCGACATATTTTTTGAGCTTTTCCTGATCGAACCACTCCGCATGATCGGTCATGCAGGCGAACCTGCAATTCAAGCCGAGCAGCACGGCGCGCAACTGTGCGAGCGTGTATTCGCCGTCGGAGTAAGTGCTATGAATGTGAATAGCGCCCTTCAGCATGTAAATCCTTTCCCGCCGCCGAACGCCGGCGCGCGCCCGCCGGAAGTTTGCGGAAGACGAAATCAACCCAGTCGCCGAATTCCGGCAGCGGGTCTCGCCAAGTAAAATTGTCGTGGAACGTTCCCGGAATTGGTGTGAGAAACGCGGCGAGAGTCGGCAATCGCCGTGGGAACGCTCCCGGAAACCCTTGCGGCGCGCCGTGCCAGACCTCCAACAGATGCCGCACATCGCCGAGCAGCCAACGACACCGCACGCCCGCGCGATAATCCGTCGGCGTCCCTACATCTCCGTGCTCGACCATCTCGGTCAGCCACGCCGGAAAGTCCGCGCCTGAGTAAACAGCCAATGACAGTGAATTCCAAAACCGCCCGTTGACTTCGAGGAAGACCGGAACGCCGTCCGCGCGCACGCGAAATTCGACCATCGCGACCCCGTGCCACTTGAGAGCGCGCAAGACCGCGAGCGCCGCCTCGCGCACTCGCGAATCGGGCCGCGCGCTGACGCGCAACGCGCTCCCCGATCCGGTCGGGCGCACGTCGCGCAGACGTTGGTGCGCGAACTCCGCGCGCAACTCGCCGTCGCGCATCAGCGCGAAGTAACCCGCGCCCGCGCCCGCGACGAACTCCTGCACCAATACCGCCGAACAGCGGCGGCTGATCTCTGCGTACCGGGCAGCAAACTCCCCCGCGTCGCGCGCGTAAACGGGCGCGCCCGTCGCGATCACTTTATTGTCGCTTGAGACTTCTTCTGAACTGCGCGGCTTCAACACGACGGGGTAGCTGATCGCGCCGGCGAGATCGCGCGCCTGCGCGTCGCTCTCAACAAGCGTCGTGTGCGGCACTTCGATGCCGAGCGAGCGTGCGAGTTGTGTCGTCTGCTCTTTATCAAAAGCGCGCAACAAAATTTCGTGGGGCGGCAACGCCATCCGCCCGCCGGCGGAGAAGATCACGTCTCGATGCGCCGAGAGCGGCAGCGTCGTGCGCTCGGTCATCGGCATTACGAGCGTCCCCGGCCCGGCGCGCCGCACTTCTTCCGCGACGCGCTCGACGAAGCCCGTCGCGTCCTGCTGCGGGGTCGGGTAAGTGAAAGTCTCCCGACAGTAACGCGACCACCCGGCCTTCGACCACGGCGTAGCCGCGCCGACCGAGACGCAATGTCCCGCGCGAGCGAGCGAGCGCACGGCGGCGACCGCTTGATTCTCATTCCCATCGAGGACTAAAACTTTCATGCGTTCACCGAAACTGCTTCCGTTCTGACGGTAGCATCTTCGCCTTTGAATTTCACGGCTTCGGCCAGCGCGTCCTCGAACCGTTTGACGACGACGGACCAATCATGCCGCGCGGCCAATTCGGCAGCCGCTTTTTCAAACTCTAGCCGGATCGTCGTGTCGCGCAAGAGCGTGACAATGTTATCAGCAAATGTCGGCGCATCGTCGGCCAGCAACACGTCTTGGCCGTGCGTCACATCTAAACCTTCCGCGCCGATAGTAGTCGAGACCACAGCTTTGCCCACCGCCATCGCTTCAAAAATCTTAAGCCGTGTTCCCCCACCGACGCGCAACGGCACGACGAACACGGCAGCCTCCCGCAAATGATCGATGACCGAGGGAACTGTCCCTGTCACTTCAATCGAATCAGATGCCAATTTTTTAACGCGCGGGTGCGGATTGCGGCCCACGATGCGGAAACGCGCGCCCGGCACGGCGGCCAGCACCTCCGGCCAAATGTCGCGGCAAAAATAATCGACGCCGTCGATGTTCGCCTCCCAATCCATCGAGCCGAGGAACATCACCAGCGGCGCACTCTCCGACAGAGTTGACGCCGCGTCTGACTCCGTATCTGCCGCCGCGCGGTACTGCCTCAGATCGACGCCTGTCGGCACGACCGTAATGCGCGCCGGATCGGTCATCAACATCATCTGCTCGCGATCATGTTCAGAGACCGCGATGGTGTGATGAAAGCGTCCCACCGTCGCGCGCTCGTAGGCGAGCATCTTCGCGGCTTCGAGTTTGAAGGCGACGCGCTTTAACGGGTGCGGCTCGTGCGCTGCCTGCCGCTCCCACAACGCCGACTCGACGTTGTGTTGAAAAAGCACAGTCGGCGTCTTGAGATCGCGCGGGAAATTCAGCGACGCCGAAAGAAAGTCGCACACGGCCACATCACAACGCCGCTCGTTCAACCACGCACCGACGCGCCGACGCACTTCCGGCGCAGTGAATTTCGTTACCGCATATGGCGCACTCGAAGCGACGTGCCGCAAATAATCCAACCCTTGACTGAGCGGCGCGGCTTCCGGTGCGCCCGTGCAGATCGTCTCGGCTCCCGGCAGATGCTCCGCGATCTCCCGCTCATATTTCTCATCGCGCCGCCCGCCGTAATACGAAAGCAACGTCACTTCATGCCGCGCGGCCAACTGCCGCAGCAAATTGTACGAACGAATCTTCCCGCCCGTATCGACGGGGAGCAGCTTGCCGGCCTTGACCCATAAAATTCGCATAGCGTTCAACGATTATTCAAAAAGTTGTGACAACACAAGTAGGAAAGTTGGCCGCAGATTGACGCGGACGAACACGGATTCAAGCAAATAATTTTCTGATCTGTGTTTATCCGCGTCAATCTGCGGCTCGTCCTTCCATGCTTTCCTGATCAAGTCATTGCCCTAAGTTTTCACGTCAACACGGCGGAGACTTCGGCGGCAATCGGTTGCGCTTCGTCGTGCGCCGCTTCGCCGTCAATGAAGCGCCGCTGCCACATCTCGCAATTAACCAGGGACCAGAGCCGCTCCGTGTGGTTCTCCCCGCCTGTTTGATGTCGTCTGACGAGATCGCGCACGAACGCCGGATCAAACAGGCCGCGACTCATGGCCCGCTCGCTCAATACATACTCATCGATCACCGAACTGTACTGTCCCCGGAACCACGCGCCGACCGGAACGGGGAAGCCCATCTTGGGTCGCTGCAAAATCGTTTCGGGCAAGACGTTTTTCATGCTCTGGCGCAGGATGTATTTCGTCGTCCATCCGCGCAGTTTCAAACGCTCCGGTAGTGTCGCGGTGTATTCCACCAACTTGTGATCGAGAAACGGCACACGGCTTTCGATGGAGGCCGCCATGCTCATCTGATCCTGCTTCATCAAGAGTTCGTGCAGGTAAGTTTTCGTGTCGGCATAGAGCAATTTTTGGAGCAGCGTACCGGCGTCGGTGCGCGCGAGGTAATCGGTCACGCCCGCGTAAGGATCGAGTGCGCCGGCGCGTTCCCGCGTCTCCGGCGTCAGGAGTTGCCGCTGCATCGCGCGCGAGAAGACTGCGAAATTGTCGAAATAGATCGTCTCGATGTCCGGTTCGAGGCAGAGGAAAGTCCGCGAAAGT
>JALZKK010000371.1 GCA_030859285.1 Acidobacteriota bacterium
CGCCGGCGGGCACGATCATTTGCGCTACTTGTTCGAGGGGCGGCAGGGGCGGTCGAATGCCCTCAACACGGGACTTGATGCCGTGCGCGGTGCGGTTTACGCGCTGGCCGATGATGATTTGCTGCTGCCGAAAGATTACTTGATGAAAGTCTTCACGGCGTTTCAGGCGCACCCGGAAGTCTCGTTCGTCGGCGGGAAAGTGCTGCCGCTGTGGAAGAGCGACGTGCCCGCGTGGTTGACCCAACAACACTGGTCGGCGATCGCGATGGCCGACTACGGGGAGCAAGAGTTTTACAGCGACTCCGGCACCCAGATCAATCTGCTCGCCGGGGCGTTCCGCGTCGCGGACGTGAAGGCGGTCGGCGGTTATCATCGTGAACTCGGAGTCTCGAAGGGGACCACCGGCGGCACCGAGGACGCCGAATTGCACACCCGGCTCTGGCGCGCGGGTCGCAAAGGGCTATACCTGCCGCATCTCTGGCTGCACCACAAAGTTGAGCCGCACCGCGTGACGAAAGGTTATCACCGCCGCTGGCACACGGGGCACGGACGCCACTACGCCATCATGCGCGACGCGGACATCGAGCGCGCCTCCGCGCGTTTGTTCGACGTGCCGGCGCACCTCTACCGGCAGGCGGCAACGAGCGGGGCGCGCTGGCTGCACGCCACTCTCAGCGGCAAGCGGGACGCGGCTTTTTTGCATGAAACGCGGCTGAGATTTTTCCTCGGCTTTTTCCGCGAGCGCTACGGGCAGTTCATGGATCGCGGGGGACCAGCCGCGGACGGGCAAAAGAGAAGCGCGTTAAGGGAAGTCACGCGCTTCGCACGCAGTCTCGTCGCTGGCAAAGCGGCGCGCTACAATGGGAACGGCGCGGGTCGTGGCTCATCGCCGGAGGTGGATTAAAATTTATGTGCGGCATCGCGGGATTTGTTGAGAGCGAAGAGAAGTGGGGCACGGCGGGCGACGGGCGCGCAGAGGCCGGCGCGACACTTGACCGGATGTGCCGCGTGATCACGCATCGCGGGCCAGACGATCAGGGGACGATGGTTGATGGCGGCGTGGCGCTCGGAATGCGCCGGTTGTCGATCATTGATCTGGCGGGCGGGCAGCAACCGATCTCCGGCTGCGGCGGGCGGGCGACGGTAGTCTTCAATGGCGAGATTTATAATTACCGCGAACTGCAACCGGAACTCGAAGCGCGCGGACATCACTTCCACACACATTCCGACACCGAAGCTATCGTTCACGCTTATGAAGAATACGGCTTGGATTGCTTAGAGCATCTTCGCGGCATGTTCGCGTTTGCTTTGTGGGACCAACAGGAGCGCCGTCTGTTCATCGCGCGCGACCGCGTCGGCAAGAAGCCGCTTTACTACACGCTGACGCCGGAAGGCACGCTCGTTTTCGGCTCGGAATTGAAATCGCTGCTCGAACACCCGCAGGTCAAGCGCGAGATCAATGTGAAAGCTCTCGACGCTTACCTCACGTTCGGTTACGTCCCCGATTCGCTCAGTATTTTTCAGGGAGTGCAGAAACTCCCGCCGGGCCATTACCTGACGTTTAGCGGTGGGCGCGTCGCCATCGGGCAGTATTGGGATTTTCGTTACGAGCCGGTGGCCGAAGGGCGCAGCGAGGAAGACTATCTCGAAGAGTTGCGCGCGTTGCTCGAAGAAGCCGTGCGCGTGCGTCTGGTTTCTGATGTGCCGCTCGGCGCGTTTCTTTCGGGCGGCGTCGATTCCAGCACCGTCGTCGGCTTGATGGCGCGGCACATGACGCAGCCGGTCAAGACTTTCTCCATCGGCTTCCCTGAAGACAGCCACGACGAATTGAAGTACGCGCGCATCGCGGCTAAACATTTCGGCACCGATCATCACGAATTCATCGTGACGCCGGATGTGTGCCGCGTGGTTGACGAATTGGCTTGGCACTTCGACGAGCCGTTCGCCGATCCGTCAGCCATTCCGACGTACATGGTTTCAAAGATGGCGCGCGAACACGTCACGGTCGCGCTCTCCGGCGATGGCGGCGACGAGTTGTTCGCGGGCTACACGCGCTATGTCGTGGACAGGCAGCGCGGCGGCTTCGACCGCCTGCCGCAATTTGTCCGGCAGGGCATGATGCAGCCCTTCAGCCGTCGCTTGCCGCATGGCGCGTGGGGACGCAACTATTTGTACAACGTCGCGCTCGATCCTTTGAGCCGGTACATCGACAGCGTCTCGGTCTTCACTTCGCTGCATCGTGATTCGCTGTACGCCGGTGATTTCCTGCGGCAGTTGGACGGCGTGGACGGAGCTGCGGCGCGCTTTCGGAAATATGCCGCGCGCGTCACTTCCGGCTCGCCGCTCGACGCGCTGCTCTATGTTGACAGCAAGACTTACTTGCCCGGCGACATCCTGACCAAAGTGGATCGCATGAGCATGGCCGTCTCGCTCGAAGCGCGCGTCCCACTGCTCGATCACAAGCTGATCGAATTCGTCACGCGCATTCCGGCCTCGCTGAAAATGAAAGGACTGGAGACCAAACACATCTTCAAGCGCGCCGTGCGCGGACTCGTGCCGGATGAGATTTTAGATCGCCGTAAGCAAGGCTTTGATCCGCCGCTGCAAAAGTGGATCAATAATGAGCTGCGAAGCTATATCCGCGAAACCTTGACCGAACAGCGCACGCGCGAGCGCGGCTATTTCAATTCCGGCTATATTGATCTGCTCTTCGCTGAACACGAACGCGGACGCCGCGATCACTCAACCCAACTGTGGGCGCTCTTCATGCTTGAGCTTTGGCACCGCACGTTTCTCGATGCGGAACCATCGCGCGCCCACTCCGCTACGGAAACCCTGCTGGTCACTATCCCGGCCTAAATCTCTCGCGGCAGGCGGGGAAAATCCACGAGGACATTTTGAGCTTTCACGTTCTACAACTGATCGGCAGTTTTCATCAGGGCGGCTCTGAACGACAGGCCGTGCAATTGACGCGACTGCTCAACGAGGACGGGCGTTGCCGCGTGCATCTCGCAACGCTCGACGAAAGCGGGTTGTTGCGCGGCGACGCCGAACGGCTCGGCTTGGGCGACATCCCCAAATTTCCGCTGACGAGTTTTTATGACGCCAATTTCATCAAGCAAGTGCGCCGCTTCGTTGCCCTTTTGCGCGAACGAGAGATCGAGGTCGTTCACACACACGACTTTTATACCAACGTCTTCGGGATGATCGGCGCGACGCTCGCAGGTGTCCCCGTCCGCATCGCATCCAAACGCGAGACGCTGGGGATGCGCTCCCGCGCGCAGGCTTTCGTTCAGCGCGGTGCGTTCAAACTCGCGCATCACGTCGTCGTCAACGCTGAGGCCGTGCGCCGGCAACTCGTCGCGGAAGGCGTCCGCACGGAAAAGATCACGACTGTCTATAACGGGCTGGACATGAGCCGCGTGACGCCGCCCGGCAATTTAAGCCGCGCCGAAACGCTCGCGAATTTTGCTCTGCCCACAGACGAGTCGCTGCGCTTCGTCACCATCGTCGCCAACTTGCGCCACGACGTGAAAGATCATCCGACCTTTCTGCGCGCCGCCCGTCGCGTGCGACAAGAGATGCCGGACGCTCGCTTCGTCCTTGCTGGTGAGGGAGAGCTTGACGGACGTTTGCGCGCGCTCGCGTCAGAGTTAGGCATCGAGCGAGACGTGTTTTTCACGGGGCGGTGTGAGCGGGTGGCAGAACTGTTGTCGATTTCGGATGTCTGTGTTTTAAGTTCAAAGGCCGAAGGTTTTTCTAACTCGATCCTCGAATACATGGCCGCCGCGCGGCCTGTCGTCGTGACGGACGTGGGCGGCGCGCGCGAGGCCGTCGCGGATGGCGAGACGGGCTACATCGTGCCGGTCGGGGATGATGAGGTAATGGCCGCGCGGATCGTTTCGCTGCTCCGCGACAGGGAGCGGGCCGGCGCGATGGGCGAGCGTGGGCGGCGCGTCGTCGCGCAAAAATTTTCGTGTGAAGCGCAACTGCAACAAACATTGGGCCTCTACGAAAAGCTGCTCGCGGAAGCGAATCCGGCGTTCAGAAAAGTGTTAGCTAGGAATTACTGAACTCATGGTGTGCAGAAGCCATTTCTTAGCCCGCGCGAGCGGGCGGCCAGAATAAAGCCCGGTACGACGCGCAGCGGAGTGCCAAGTGAGATGGACTGCGTGTGGAAAACCATGCTCTGCCGCCCGCGCACGCGGGCTTGGATGATGTTGGCAACGATTCCCCGCGCTCGCTGCAAGGCGGCTTCGCACGGGGCTTTACTCTGTCGCCGTCTGCGACGGCTGAAACCATACAGCGCAGCAGGTGAGTTACTGAAGAATGAAGCAAGCGATTCTCAATTTCATGTTGGCCGGCGGCGCGTTCGCTCCGTTTCGCTTTGCGAATCGCGGCAAGCTCGTGATTCTGACCTACCATCGTTTCAGCGAGCGCGATGAGGGACCAATGAAGACTTCGGCTCGCCAGTTCGCCGTGCAACTCGATTACCTCGCAGCGCACTACACCATCGTCCCACTCTCGCTCGTCGCCGAACGTCTCGCGCGCGGCGAGAACCTGCCTCCGCGCGCAGCGGTGATTACGATTGACGATGGTTACAGAGACGCTTACACGATTGCTTTTCCGATCCTTCGTCGCCGCAATTTGCCCACCACGCTTTTCGTGGCGACAGAGTTCGTGGATCGGCGGATTTGGTTGTGGACGGACAAACTGCGGTACTTAACTGCGCGGACAGACGCCGCACAACTCGCAGCCGACATCGGTGGGCAAACATTGCGTTGCGAACTCGGCGGCGCAGACTCTCGTTTAGCTGCTGCCACGCGCATCAACGCCGCGCTCAAATCGCTGCCTGACGGCGAGAAAGACGCCGCGCTCTCCGCCATCGCCGTCACTCTCGGCGTGCCTTTGCCCGAACTGCCGCCGGCAGAGTTTGGTCCCCTGACTTGGGACGAAGCACGTGAGTTGGACGCCGCCGGTATCCACATCGGCTCGCACACGCGGACGCACCCGATCCTGACGAACGTGACCGACGAAAATTTGCGCCGCGAGTTGCGCGAATCCAAAGCGCGACTCGAAGACATGCTGAATCGCGGCGTCGAACTGTTTTGCTATCCGAACGGCGACACAGACGCGCGCGTGCGCGGCGAGGTAGAACGCGCGAATTACAAGTGCGCGGTCACGACCCTACCCGGCTTGAACGACGGGCGCAGCGACCCTTTGTCGTTGTCCAGAGTCCCCGCCGAAAATGACCTCGCGCATTTCGCGCAGGCCACGAGCGGATTTGATCAATTGAAAGATAAATTGAGGCCGACACGCCCGAAGGCAGCGAGCGTGCTGGCGTATGAATAATTGTTAGACTGCTTCCTTTACTTTCAGTTTATACTTTGGGAAAACTACAATGAGGATATTCAGGAGCATTTGTGTCATCCTATTTCTGCTAACACCTCTTATTGTCTATGGGCAGCAATTCCCCACGCCCCGTGAAGCTTACGTCGAATGGAAGAAAGCTGATTTCCCAACGACCGGCTGGGACGAGGACGGTTTTGTTTACCTAGTCACCATCGTTAAGCGCTTGGGGGCTAGTCGCGCGCGAATAGAGGTGGGAACGGCTGTGCCCTCGGAGAATTTCAGTCTGGTTATTCAGCCCCTAATTGCTAGGGGGATGCCACATGAAAGAGAGAAAAGAAAAAGAGGGAGACCGTTCGGTGAGGCTAAGGTTCTTAAGATTGAAGCGGATGATTCAGGCGCGGCTCGACCTGTCGTTTCCTTCTATGACTATTCCATAGAAATGGATGTGGCTCCCGATGTGAATTCACTAAAGAATAAGTATCACGCGAGGGAGGCGAATAGTAGGGGAGCCTTCAATCGTTGACCTGTCGGAAGGAGGTTCGTTTTCGGAAAAAGCAACCAGTCTCAAATGTCCATGTTCGGCTTGATGCACAGCCTGACAACGCCGTGCCGCCGACCGCGAATAGTGTTGCTTTCATGCACGAGACTTGGATAGTTTCGAGATTGCGTGCGCGGCGGCTGATGGCGGACGTTGAATGATAAGCATTTTGCACAAACTGAAAAAGCTCCGTGGGCGCAATCTCGACGAGTTGCGCGTGCGCGGCGCACAGGCGGCGCACGCCTTCGCGGAGCGGCGCGGCTGGTCTGAGCAGGCGCGCGTGCCAAGCGATGCGGCGATGCTGCGGTTGATCGACGCGGCGCAACCCGGTGGCGGCATTGTGACAGCCGATAGTTTGCTCGCGCATTTCCACGCGCGTCCGTCAAAATTCTTTGCCGGCTTTGACGATAAAGAAGGGACCACTGCCGAGCTGCGCGGGCGCTTCGGCGGCGAGACGCAAAAGGCTGTCGTCGAACGTGCGGAGCGGATCATCGCGGGGCGTTTCGATCTGCTTGGACTGCGCGATCTTAACTTCGGTGATCCGATTGATTGGCATCTGGAGCCGGTGTCGGGCAAGCGGACGCCGCGCGCACATTGGAGCCGCATCGCGTATTTGGACGCGGGCGTGGCGGGCGATAAAAAGATCACTTGGGAGTTGAATCGCCAGCAGTATTTCATGACGCTGGGCCGCGCTTACTGGCACACGAATGATGAGCGTTATGCGCGGACCTTCGCCGCGCACCTCGATGCTTGGATGGACGCGAATCCGCCGAAGCTCGGCATCAACTGGGCCAGCAGTCTCGAAGTCGCTTTCCGCGCGATGTCGTGGGCGTGGGCGTTCCACTTCTTCAAAGACTCGCCGCATTTGACGCCGCCGCTTTTTCTGCGCGCGCTCAAATTTCTATACCTGCACGCGCGGCATTTGGAGACTTATCTTTCCACCTACTTCAGCCCGAACACGCATTTGACGGGCGAGGCGCTCGGCCTCTTGTACATCGGCACGATCTTGCCGGAACTGCGCGCCGCCGCGCGTTGGCGTGCGCTCGGCTCCGGCGTCATGCTCGCCGAACTCGAACGCCACGTCCGCCCCGACGGAGTTTATTTCGAGCAGTCGAGTTATTACCATCGCTACACTGCGGACTTTTACACACATCTCTACTTGCTCGCGCGCCGGCACAATGAGAGCGACCAAAGTGTGATCGAAAAGAAGCTCTCCGCGTTGTTGGATCACTTGATGTTCATTACCCGACCGGACGGGACCACGCCGCTCTTCGGTGACGACGACGGCGGGCGTTTGGTGCAGCTCGACGAGCGCGCTGCCAACGACTTTCGCGCGACTCTCGCGAATGGTGCGGCGCTGTTCCGGCGCGCGGATTACAAATACGTCGCCGGCGCAGAGGCGACGGAAGAACTGCTCTGGCTGTGCGGCGTCGCAGAACTGAAAATTTTCGATCAGCTTGATTCTCATCCGCCCGCGCGCGGCTCGCAGGCTTTCGCCGACGGCGGTTATTACGTGATGCGCGACGGCTGGACTGAACGCGCGAATTATTTACTAATCGATTGCGGGCCGCACGGCCAAGCAAATTGCGGCCACGCGCACGCCGACGCGCTCTCGTTCGAGTTGGCCGCGCGCGGACGAACGTTGCTCGTCGATCCCGGCACTTACACTTACACCGCTTCATCTGAATTGCGCGACAGTTTTCGCGGAGCCGCCGCGCACAATGTCTTGCTCATCGACGGCGAACCATCGTCCGTACCGGGCGCGGCCTTCACTTGGCGACACGTCGCGCAGAGCGCGCCCCGCCAATGGATTAGCCGCGAACGCTTCGACTACTTCGAGGGCGCGCACGACGGATACGGGCGGCTCAACTCGCCCGCCACACACGCGCGCAGCATCCTGTTTTTGAAAAATGATTACTGGGTCATGCGCGACACGATTGAGACGACCGGAGCGCACACCTACGAGACGCGCTTTCACTTGATCCCTGAAACCCATTTAGTCATCGAAGCCACTGAAAACTTTTACGCCGTTCGCGAGCGCGGCGACGCTGCCGCGCCCGCTTTGCAAATTTTCAGCCCGGTCATTGACGGCGCATGGCAGAGCGAAACTGGTTGGGTGTCTGATTGCTATGGCCGCCGCCGGGAAGCGCCCATCTGCGCGCGTTCGATCAGAGCGACCGGCCCGCAAAACTTCGTCACTTTTTTAATGCCGCACGCCGCGCCGCAATTGATGGATGAGACGCGCGTACTTGAGCTTGATGCTCAGGGCGGGCGGGCGTTTAGCTTACAGATGAGGGGCGATGTGAATGATGTCTTGCTCATCACGGGCGGGCAACTCGTCGAGGCCGGGCGCATCACGACGGATTGTGCATGGGCGTGGCTGCGCTTCCGTCGGGGTGAGGAATTACCCGAAGAGTTGATCTTAATTGGCGGTCGTCAATTACTACTCGATGACCGGGAAATCATCCGCGCCGCCACTCCCCTCGGCTATCTCGCGGCCCGCCGCGCCGGCAACAAGTGGCTGGTAGAAACGGACGCGGACGTGAGCTTTT
>JALZKK010000004.1 GCA_030859285.1 Acidobacteriota bacterium
CCTCTCATGCAAACTCCCCTGATTTCCCCACTACCCTTTTTCGAAAGCGCGTTGAATCTCACGTTCGACTTGCGGTGAAACATTCGCGTTAGAAGAGAAGATCAGCACGACCAATTGGCATCCGTTGATCGCAGAGACAATAGCTGGCGGCCACTTCTCGCCGGGGAGAATATCGCGCGGCGCAATCCAGCAGCGGATACCCTTTGTTTCCAGCGTGGCACACCGCGTCTGCAATGATTTTATCTTTGGTCGAGTAGCTGATAAATACGTCGTATGCCATGATGGTGCTGTCTTGATGAGCGCCAGCGTCAGGCGGCGAGATAAGTGATTCCGACCGCTGGTGGCGGGGCCGGTTAAGTAACTCAAGGAGCGGGATGATCGATTGTTGAGGCGGCTTCAACGAGAGGAGCCGCGACGTAACGATAAAGTGAGCAAGGGCGGTTCAGTCGAAGGACTAAACCCGGCTGTGCGTGCGGCGCAGAATATAGCACCGAAGTTCCATCCTGAAAACATAAATTTTTCAAGCCGTCCGCCCAATTTCGTCGCCCGAGTCCCAGACCTGTCACGGTAGCTCGCCTGCGCGCGTTGCGCGACGCCGCGCCGGGCAATTAAGATGCGGCGTCTCATTAGTTTTGAGTTAGCTGTGACGACCGGAGCAGGAGAGCGTTCATGCTCGCTGATTTTGCAGAGGTAGTAGAGGCCGGATCGCGCGACGAGGCGCTGTTGAGCCGGATCGCATGGGATCGTTTACCGCGACACGTCGGGATCATCATGGACGGAAACGGTCGGTGGGCGGCGCGGCGCGGGCAGCCCCGCATCGCCGGCCATCGCGCGGGCGTCGAGGCCGTGCGCGCGGCAGTTGATACGGGCGCGCGGCTTGGTCTCGGCGCGTTGACGCTCTACGCTTTCTCGACCGAGAACTGGAAACGCCCGCGTCTCGAAGTTGACGCGCTGATGCGAATGCTCAAACGTTATTTGCGGAGCGAGCTAGACACCATCGACCGGCAGCACATTCGTTTTCAGACCATCGGGCGCACCGCCGCGCTGGCCGATAGCGTGCGACGAGAAATCGGTCGCGCTGTCGAACGCACCGGCGCGAATGCCGGCATGGTCTTGAACGTCGCGCTCAACTACGGCGGGCGGGCCGAGATCGTGGACGCTTGCCGCGCCGCGATCACACGGTTGCGCGAGGAAGGACGCCGCCCCGAAGAAATCTCTGAAGCCGACATCGAACGCGAACTCTACACGCGCGACTTGCCCGAACTCGATCTCCTTGTGCGAACCAGCGGCGAAATGCGTATCTCGAACTTCTTGCTGTGGCAAGCCGCCTACAGCGAAATCTACGTCACCGAAACTCTGTGGCCTGACTTCCGACGCCAGCACCTGCTCGAAGCCATCGTCGAATACCAACGCCGCGACCGCCGCTTCGGCGGACTACAATTACAAAATAGGAGACAGGGGCAGGAGGCAGGAGGCAGTCAAAACTAATTTGATTCCTCCTGCCTCCTGCCCCTGCCTCCTGCCTACTTCCCTATGTCTCGTCTCATCACTGCGCTCGTCGCGCTGCCAGTCATCATCGCTTCGATCTTAATTGGTCCCTTGTCATTGCTGTTTGTCGCTGTGGCGTTGGCGGCGATGATGATGGGGTTGCATGAGTTTTGGCTGTTGGCGCGGCGGCGGGAGTTGCAGCCGGAGTTGACGGTCGGCACGGTGGCGGCGGCGGCATTGTTCGCGGCTTTCTATTTCAATGCGCCGTACGCCGATCCGCGTCTGCTGTTGATGACGCTGTGCTTGTTCGTGGTGGCGACGCTCGTGGCGGCGATGCTGCGGGGCGCGCCGTTTGAGAAGATAATGGCTTCCACGGCGGTGACGATCAGCGGTGTGATGTACGTGGCATTTTTGGGCGGCCATCTCGTCGCCGTCAGGACTGGATTCGCGCAGCCGTTGGCCGCCGATCTGTTGTCGTTTTTTTTTCTCGTGCTGATGGGCGCGGACATTGCGGCTTACTACACGGGGCTCGCTCTGGGGAAACATAAGCTCGCGCCGTCGGTCAGTCCCGGCAAAACTTGGGAGGGCGCGGCGGGCGGGCTGCTCGCGAGCCTCTTGGCGGCTGTTGTCGCGCATTACTGGTTTTTCCCGGAGTTGAGTTTGAAGGCCGCGTTGCCGTTGGCGGCGTTGATGAACGTGCTGGGCGTAGCCGGCGATTTGACGGAGAGCGCGCTCAAGCGTGGCGCGGGGGCGAAGGACGCAGCCAACATTCTGCCGGGTCATGGCGGTTTGCTCGACCGGCTCGATAGCTTGCTCTTCAATGCGCCGCTCATCTACTATTTCGCGGTTTATTATTTTGGCGAGGCTTTCATCAACAGATGAATCTTCTGAATGTGACGGGCGAAGGCAAGTTTCACGCTGGAGGTGCAAAGGGCGCAAAGAAACTTGCCGATCTGCTTTGCGCCCTTTGCGCCTCCAGCGTGAGATTGATTGACGCAAGCGTGCGATGAATAAGAAGAAAGCTATCATCGTCATTGTGAGTATTCTAGCGGGGCTGGCGTTGCTGGTCGTGCTGTTTGTCGGTGCGATCACGGGCTTTATTTTTTACACCATCGGGAATAGCGAAGCGGCGCAGACGGCTAAGGCTTTCTTGCAGCAGAATGAGAAACTCAAGAGGGACATCGGCGAGGTCAGGGATTTCGGGACGTTCGTGACGGGCAAGATCAACACGCAGAATGCGGACGGCGATGCGACGATAGGATTAAAAGTGATCGGAGCCAAGCAAACTGTCAGTGCTTCGGTGCAAATGGTTTATCAATACAATCAATCGTGGCGTGCGACCGGCGCTTCATACGTCAATGCGGCGGGCAAGACCGTCGAGTTGATCGACAAGTATGAGTCTGAGCCTGAGCAGGGAATCGAGCCTGAAACGGAAGCGGAGAAATGAAGCACAGAGGGATCGCGATCTTAGGCTCGACCGGCTCCATCGGTTGCAACACTTTGCGCGTGGTTGAGGCGTTCGGCGATACCTTCGCTGTCGTGGCTCTCGCCGCAGGCCGCAACATTGAAAAGCTCGTCGCACAGATCGCGCAGCACGGGCCTGAATTCGTCTCGGTCGAAACGGACGAATGTGCAGCGGAGTTGCGCGCGGCGTTGCGGCGCAAAGGATTGAGCGCGCCCCGCATCGGCGTCGGCGAGGCCGGATTGGTCGAGGCGGCGACGCACGAGCGAGCGTCTTGTGTCGTGAGCGCGACGGTCGGGGCGGTCGGGTTCGTGCCAACATTGCGCGCGCTTGAAGCGGGCAAGCGCGTCGCGCTGGCGAATAAAGAAACGCTCGTGATGGCCGGCGAATTGATGACGCGCGCGGCTGACAAATCAGGCGCGGAAATTTTGCCGGTCGATTCCGAACATAATGCGCTGCATCAATGCCTGCGCGGTGAACAGCGCGCGGAAGTGCGCCGCCTCGTGCTGACCGCTTCCGGCGGGCCGTTCCGCGCGTGTTCGCCCGAAGAGATCGAGCGCGCCACTGTCGATGAAGCGATGCGTCATCCGACTTGGGAGATGGGCGCGAAGATCACCATCGATTCGGCCACGTTGATGAACAAGGGCCTCGAAGTGATCGAAGCGCACTGGCTGTTCGGCTTCGGCGCGGACGACATCTCAATCGTCGTCCATCCTGAATCAATCGTGCATTCGATGATCGAACTTGTTGACGGCTCCGTGATCGCGCAGATGGGCGTCACAGATATGCGCCACGCCATTCAGTACGCGCTGACTTACCCGGAACGGTATCCTTGTCAACTGCCGCCGCTCGATCTGACAAAACTTTCGACGCTCCATTTTGAAACGCCCGACGCGGAACGCTTTCCCTGTGTCGATCTCGCTTATCGCGCCCTGCGCGCAGGCGGCACTTGCCCGGCGGCTTTGAGCGCGGCCAACGAGATCGCGGTCAACGCTTTCCTCGAAGGCCGGATCAATTTGAACGGCATCCCGCGCGTGATCGAAAAAGTCATCGAAGCTCATGAAAGCCGCGCCGTCACAAGCCTCGAAGCTGTCCAAGCGGCGGACAGGGCAGCACGTTCGCTGGCAGCGCGGATAGTTCAAAGTTCAGTGTTCAAAGTTCAAAGTCAACAAGACAAACTCTTAACTTTGGACATTGAACATTGAACATTGAACTTGTCCGGCTTGCCTTGCCAGTTCCGCGCGACGTAAACTCCAATACAACTGAGGGCGGGAGGCGTGCCTCTAAGTTGTTGGTCTTAGTAGCTGTTCGACGAGATAAAAATTTATGAACTCTGTCTTATTTACCATTTTAGCGTTGATTGCTGTTCTCGGCCCGGCTGTGGTCATCCATGAGTTCGGCCACTTCATCGTGGCGAAGCTCTTCGGAATGCGCGTCGAGACTTTCTCGGTTGGCTTCGGCCCGCGCCTTTTCGGGTGGCGTTGGGGGACGACGGATTATCGCTTGAGCCTGATCCCGCTCGGCGGTTATGTGAAACTCGGCGGCGATGAATCGAATGCCCCAATTGAAGGAGCGGGCGAGTCGAACATTCCCGCACGGGAGCGTTTTGATTTGCGTCCGCGCTGGCAAAAATTTTTGGTGATGGTGGCTGGCCCGGTGATGAACATTCTGACGGCCTTAGCCATCGTCTGGGCCGGCGCGATGATGAGCGG
>JALZKK010000006.1 GCA_030859285.1 Acidobacteriota bacterium
GTCGAAATCCATCTGCACGATGTACCGGCTGCCGTTGATCGAAACACCCGTCCAATCCGTCGCAGACGCAGTCGGCGTCTGCACGTGGCGCTTGATCGCGTCCATGCGCGTTTTCTCAAGATAGCTGGCTAACTCTCGCACCGCCGAGTCGAGCCGGTATTGATGTCTCGCCCGTTCAATCCCGAAAAAGGCGAAGGTGCTGACGATGCCGATCAGCGCCACGATGATGACAGTCTCCAGTATCGCGATGCCGCGCTCGCCGCGCCGCGCGCCGCTCAAACTGGCCGATGATTGCTTCTCCATTTGCGCCTCCACAAAGACCTCTCGAATATGGCGCGCAGCTTAATGGCTGAATGCGCCGGAGCTTTCATCGCAAACTTCATTCCGCAGTGACGTGTCACGAAAAATGGGCGCAGTTCGCCCACCCGTCTTCATTCGGCGTGCATCATCTGTCACCGAAAATTACAGTTTAGGAAACGGGTTTCACATCCAGTCCGTGACACGCGGGTTACACAACTCCTGTCACCGTCGGAAACAACTGTCGCTCGGAAAGAGAGGGCGCGGAGCGACAGACCCCACTGCGGATCAATTGAAACCTCTGGATTGTCTTAATGTTTGAAGCGCGAAAGCGACGGCGGCTTGCGACTTGCAATGCAAGAGTCGGACTGCGGGTGCGACGCAGTTATGCCGGGTGAACTTGCCCGGAGGTCGCGCCCGCGATTCATACCAGCGGGATGCTCAAGGCGGAGCCGTGCGGCTTGTAAGACTCTGCCTGTGAAGCGAGGCAAGGCGGGAACTATCGGGTTCGTTCTCCGGCGCGCAGCGCCGCACGCCGCGCGCCGCGAGGACGAAAAGCGCCCCGGCGATTTTCAGGCCGCCGGGGCGCAATTGTATTGCGGAATGTAGATTGCGGATTGAAAAGACAGTTTGTCTTCTAATCCGCAATCCGCATTCCGCAATCAGTTGGGTGTTGACTCGTATTCGTTCTGATTGGCGGTGCGTGTCGCGTCAAGCTGGGTGTTAGCGAGGCGCATCGGGAGTGTGACAGGCGTGTAGGCGAAAGGAGCGGGGCCGCCGCGCGACCATTGAATTTCGCTGACGAGTTGATCTTGAATAGTGCGGAAGCGCCAAGCGCTGCCGTATTGTTGGAAGATGACGAACAAGAGAGTTTCGCCGGTTTGGGTTCGCATTTGCCCGACGAGCGCGCTTGCGCCGCCATCGGTATGATTGAGCGTACCGGTCTTGGCGATGACGCTCTGCCGCGCGGTGGCGGAAGTGAATCTTTTTTGCAGCGTCCCCGGATCGATGCCGGCGACGGGCATAATATCCGCCGGCGATAGTTCGTGCTTCTCCAATTCCGCGAGCAGCGCGCGATAAACCTTCAGCATCGCACGCGGCGAGAGACGATTGATCCCTAGGCCGCTCGTCGAAGCCAAGCTCACCTCAGCCGGCGACAGTCCCACCTTGCTGATCAAAAACTGCTGCACTCCCGCCGCGCCGCCAAGCGTATCGCCCAGCCGCTCGGCCATGAAATTATTTGAGTAGCAGAGCAGGACTTTCAACACATCGACGAGCGCGATGGATCGATGCGTCAGCAATTGCCGCGCGCCCGGCGGAACGGCTTCCGTATAGACCGCGCCCAACACCGCCACGCTCGGAATCGTCTGCAACGACACATGGTCGCCGCGCAAAAACCGCGCGTCGTACCACGCGCGCGTCGCCGCCGCCGGACGCCGCCCGGCGTCGAGCGTATCGTACAAGCGGTCGCCCGAACGCTGTGACGAGGGACTAAAATTCATCGTGAAGAGCGGCGCGACGATCAGGTCGCCGGTCACGGTGCGAATGCCCAGCCGATTCATCTCGCGCGCCAACTCCACCGCGTGTTCGTCGTGAAACGAAGGATCGCGACCTGAAACGATCAGATTGCCCGTGAGCGTGCCGGTCGCCTGATCAAGCGTGCCGCTGGCCCAGACGACAGTCGAGAAACGGTGCTGCGGGCCGAAGGTTTGCAAGGCGTCGAGCGCCGTCGCCAACTTGATCGCGGAAGCCGGATTGAAGAATTGATCGGCGGCTTCCGCCCGCACCGTCTGGCCTGCGAGCGTCTCGACCAGAATGCCTTGCCTGCCATAGACGGGCGTCGGCGTCGGCAGCGGGATGATTTGCACATCATCCACGACGACAGCCGACGGATTGCTCGCGGGCGGGTACGGCAGCAACACCGGCGCGACCGGTGTTGGCGGCTTGGCTTCAACGAGCGGCGGCGGCTGCTCTTGCGCGCCGACGCCGGACGCCAGCGCCAACCACATGACGAAAATGAAAGCGGTGCGGAAAATGTTTTGTTGGGCCATCCTTGATTTCAATCCCTCCCGAAGGACCGATTTTCATCTTAGCACGAACAGTTGAGCGCGTGCCGCCATGTTTTTCTGGAGAGATAAGGCGAGCAAGTTTTGATGCGTCCATTGCCGAGTGAGGATGCACAAAAGTTGTCCGCCATCCGTTGCATATGATGAGTAAATTGAGATTCGGATTCAGAATTCAAGAATTAGACACCACAAAACAACGAACAACTGACGACGGACAGCATCTTCGTTGACAATGTTCGGAACGCGCCCATAGAATTTCCGCGAGTGGGTGTTGCCCCCGCCTTTAGCATCTCAGTGCGTCGAGAACAAACACCGGTCACGATTGAATCCATCCGCGCGACGCACCGCGAGCGGGCGAGCGCCATTCGCGCGCGACTTGCAGAGTTTCAAAACGTGTGGCAGCACGGTTCGGACGCGCTCCTCTGGGAAGAATTGGTCTTTTGTATTTTCACTGCCGGAGCTTCGGCGCGCATGGGATTGAATTCAGTCGTTGCCGTCCGCCCGCATTTATTAGCTGGCACGCATGAAGAATTATGCGCGGCTTTAAGCGGCGTGCATCGTTATCCGAAAGCTCGTTCGGGCTACATCGTCGTGACGCGCGATTATTTTCAACAAGATTGCGGGATGCGTCTGCGCGAACGCCTCAGCAGTTTTACCGATCCGTTGGCGCGGCGCGATTGGTTGGCGCGCGAGCGGCGGATCAAAGGTCTCGGCTACAAGGAGGCGAGCCACTACTTGCGGAACATCGGCCTGCGCGGTTACGCGATTCTCGACAAGCACATCCTCCGCAGCCTCGCGGAGTTGGGCGTTATCTCTTCGCCCGATCCGCCGACAACGCGCGCACGCTACCTCGCCATCGAAGAGAAGCTCCGAGACTTTGCCGTGCGTCAAGCGCAGATCGATTTCGACGAACTCGATCTCGTCCTCTGGTCAATGAAGACGGGAGAGATACTGAAGTAGGGATGAGGGATGAGGGATGAGGGATGAATAAGAAAAGAAAATGTTCTTGCTTTCTTCATCCCTCATCCCTCATCCCTTCACCGGGGTGTTGTTATGAAAAACCTGAGCCGAGTGCTGATCGTTGTCGGTGTGGTGGCGATAACCTGTGCCTTGTGGGGTGGCGGTGCGGCGCTCGCTTCGGGTGGCGAGAAGCAACTCGCGCGGGCCCATCGCGCGGTGCGGCAGGGCGAGTTTGAGGCGGCGGAAAAACTTTACCGCGAGTTGATTGCGAAAGACCCGCAAGACCTTCAGGCGCGGCTGGGTTTGAGCTTCGCGCTGTTGAAGCAGCGCAAGTTGCAGGACGCTTTCGATGCAGCGGCGCGCGTCATCGCCGTCGATCCGACTCTGCCGCGTGCACACGCGCTCTTGGGCGCGGCGTTGTTGGCCGGCGGCGATTTCGCGCTCTCGGTCGAAGAGTTCAAGACGGCCCTTAGTTTCAATGGCGATGAGGCGCTGGCAATTGCGGGGCTGGCGATGATCGACTTTCACGAGAACCGACCGAGTCTCGCGCTCGCGGGTCTGCGGCGCGCGATGCACATCGATCCGAACGAGCCGGATTATCTTTTCAACTTTGCGAAAGCGGCGGCACGCTCTGAGCGTTACCGCGAAGCCGCCGACGCTTACGAGGTTTTTCTCCGCATCGCGCCCAAGACTGACGCCGACCGCCGCGCCTACATTCGCGGCCTCATCGATTTCCTGCGCTACCTCGGCACGCAACGGCAACTCTACGACGCCAACGGTGCGGCCCGCGTCCAAATTCCCTTCGAGATCGTCAACAATCGCCCCGTTATCAACATCCGCATCAACCACTCGAAAGAGACGCTGCGCTTCGTCATCGACACCGGATCGGGAATGTGCGTCGTCTCGGAAGAAGCGGCGAAACGAATCGGATTGAGGTCGGTTGCGCGTGGCGGGACGGCGCGGGCGGTCGGCGGCGGCGGTCGCTTCGACATCGTGTATGGCTTCCTCTCATCGCTGCATATGGGCGAAGCGCGCGTCGAAAATGTGCCGATCTATATTCGCCATTTCCACAGCACGCAAGAGCAGATCGATGGCTACGTCGGGCTGTCGATCTTGGCGAAGTATCTAGCAACGATGGATTATGGCACGCGCACACTGTTCATCGACCGGGACGCACGGCTGGCCGTGCCGTCAATTGAGCCGCTGTCAACGACGGCGCAGCCTGCGCCCGCGAATGTTATCGAACTGCCGATTCGTTCGACGGCTAACGGCATTTGGTGTGGCGTCGTCAAACTTGCCGGCGTCGAAAAGCCGCAGCACTTCATCATCGACACGGGCGCAACTATCACAGTGGTATCCGAAGCTCTCTCGAAGCGCGAAACGTTGGAGCGATTTGTGCAGAAAAGGCGGCTCAAGGTTTATGGTGCGGCGGGTGTCGCCGAAGATGTGCCGCTGCTCTTGTTGCCGCGCGTCGCTGTTGGCCCTTACGCTTACCAGAACCTCTCGGCGGCGGTCTTGGACATGGAAGCGATCAACGAGACTTCCGGCTTCGAGCAGAGCGGCATCCTCGGCGGCAATATCCTGCGCTTCTTTCGCGTCACATTCGACTTCGCGCGCGGCGTGCTGCGCCTCGAACCGCTCTTGAATTCGCCGGTCATACCCGTCGCCGACGCGAGCCTTGAGCCGATCAACACTACGCCGCAATTCTGAAGAGCGATGAAGCAAAGCCTCTATCTGGAAACTTCTGTGATCGGCGCGTACCTCGATAACGGCGAGCCGTTTCGCCGCGACTTGACGATTCGTTGGTGGGAGCGCGAGATGTTCGAGTACCGCCCGTGCATTTCGCCGCTCGTCGTGCGCGAATTAGAGCGCGTGCAGGAGCCGCATCGCACGGGTTATTTGAAGTTGACCGCCACACTCGAACAACTCGAACTCGTCGAGGAAGCGACGATCCTCGCCGACGGTTATTTGTCGCGCGGCATTTTTCATCGCAAGTACATCGCCGACGCTTTGCACGTTGCTATCGCCTCCGTCCACAAAATAGACTATCTTGTGACGTGGAACTTCGGCCATCTCGCGAACGTCCGCCGCCAAGCGCGCATTCGCCTTTTCAACACAGCGGCAGGCTTCTTCTGCCCCGTGATCGTGACGCCGGAATTTCTCGTGTCGGAAATCACTGAGAAGAAGTAAATCGTAAATAGTAGGAATTGGCTTTCACGAAGTGACTCAGGATGCCCCGCTGCTTGCGGCGGGGAGGAATGAGTCGAGTCAGGAAACAACTTCAAAGATGGAGCGCAGCGACTCCTCTTAAAAGCCCCGCCGCTTGCGGCGGGGATGTTTACTATTCACGATTGACGATTTACTATTCACGAGATGTATCGCAAACCAAGATTCCTCGAAGTCCTCCACGCGATCCGCGAAGAGATGTCGCGTGAAGCCGATTACGATGTCGAGTTATTCGCGGAAATGGCACGGACGGGCAAACTACCCACGCACGGCCCGACACGCAACATTCGCGGTTTCCGCACGCGCGCTTCCCGCGCCGAAGAGCCAACGAAGAGCGCGACCGTTAAAGAGCGCAAGCGAGCAGTAAGATGAGAGG
>JALZKK010000040.1 GCA_030859285.1 Acidobacteriota bacterium
TGATCCGAACACACCTGACATCACACGCCATCTTGCCACACTTTACGAGCAGCAGGGATTAGTCGTCGAAGCGCGCGCGCAATACCTGTCAATCGTCGAAGCCTGTACGCGCGCCGGGCAAACGCGCGAGGCTCTCGAAGCGATGCGCCGGATCGCCGACCTCGATCCGCAGAACGTCAGTATTCGTGTTCGCCTCGCCGAAGGTTATGAGCGCGAGGGGTTGTCCGAAGAAGCGGCGGAGGCTTACGCGGAGGCGGGTGGGCGCTTGCTGGCGAAAGACGAAGCGCGCGAGGCTTTGCAGGCTTATCAACGAGCGCAAGGCTTACGCCCGCACAGCCAAGCTGTCTTGCAGGGCTTGATCTCGACACACTTCGCGCTCGGCGCGCCGCACGAAGCGGCTGCCGTCTTAGAGAGCGCTGTTGCCGCCGCGCCCGGCGATCTCGAATTGCGCGCGCTGTTGGCGCGGGCGTATCTCGAAGTGGGAGACGCGCCGGCGGCGGAGGGGGCGGTGAGCGCGCTCGTCAAAGTCGAAGGGTCGAACTATCCGCTGCTGTTTGAGGTGGCGCGGTTGTATCTGCGGAAAGGCAGCGTGCCGGAAGCGGTGCAGGCGCTCACGCGCGCCATTGAGCCGGGACTGGCCGGGCGGCAGGAAGCGACGCTGCTCGAACTGTTGAACGAAGCCCTCACGCGCGACGCGGAACAGATCGAAGCGCTGCGATTGCTGCTCAGAATTTATACGTGGCTGCGCGACGACGAGCGGATGCGCGTGACCTTAGAGCGTCTGGCCGAAGCCGCGCAGTCCAGCAATCTCATTGACGAGGAGCGGCGCGCGCTTGAACATCTTGTTCGCCTCGCGCCGCTCGCTCAGGATTATCGCGAGCGGCTCGAAGCCCTCGGCGACGCGCCGGAATTCTTAGACGCTTCCGAAGAATCATTCGACGAGTTGGCGACAACCACTCTGACCGGCGACGTGCCGCAGTTCGAGAACGTCCTCGGCGGAGCCGCCGAGCCGTTCACCGCCGTTGTCACGCCGTTCGACACGGTGGGCAACGAAGCCGGCGCGTTCGAGTGGAATTCGGTCGCCGCGTCTGAGTCCGTCGCCGCCGAGCCGAGCGCTTCCTTCGCCGATCTCAGCGCGGAATTCGCGGAGAGCGACGCGCGCCGGCGACCCGCCGAAACGATGCCTCCGGCGCAGTTCGTCTTCAGCGAGGAACACGAAATTCATCTCACCGATGCTTTCGCCGAAGCGTCAAACGGGTCTGCCCCCCGCGGCGGCAGCGATGTGCCGCCGGTGAGTGTGCTGCTCGCGCAAGAGTTAGATAGTGTCGATTACTATCTCGCGCAAGGCTACATTGACATCGCGCGCGACACGCTCGACATGCTGGAGCGGCAGTACGGCGATCAGGCCGAGATCGCCGCGCGCCGCCGCCAACTCTCCGGCGGGGCCGCGCCGTCCGCAAAGAAAGCCGGCGGCGAGAGCTTCGCGCCCGCCGAGCAGGATTTCACGGGCTTCGAGATCACAACCGATCCCGCTCCCGCCGCAGCGGGTGAAGAGATCGAGATCGACGCTTCGATGTTCATCGCTCCAACCGCCGAAGCGCCGCCCCGTCCTGCCGCCGCACCGCCGCAACCGTCGTCGCCGCCGCTGGAAGCCGGCATCGATCCGGGATTGGCCGCGATCTTCGATGAGTTCCGTCTCGCCGTCGAAGAGACACAGCCCGACGCGACTGAAGATTTCGAGACGCATTACAACCTCGGCCTCGCCTACAAAGACATGGGCTTGATGGACGAAGCCGTCGAAGAATTTCAGACCGCGATCAATCTCGTCGCGCCGCAGGACGGCACGCCGCGCTACCTGCAATGCTGCAACATGCTCGGCCATTGTTTCATGCAGAAGGGCATGGCGCGTCCGGCGGCGATGTGGTTCGCCAAAGGTTTAGAGTCTCCCGGCCACACGCAAGATGAGTATCAAGCCTTGCGCTACGAACTCGGCGCGGCTTACGAAGAGCTAGAGGATCTCGACAAAGCCATTGAGACCTACTCAGTTGTGTATGGCTTCGACGTTTCCTATCGCGGTGTCGCCGACAAACTGCGCGATCTGCAAGGGCGGAAAACAGTGGCGAGCGGCAAGTAAAAAAAAGTGACGGGTGACAAGTGACAGGTGACAGGAGGGAACTTGTTTTCATCCTGTCACCTGTTACTATTCATCTGTCACCCAAAATATGTCGGCCAGATTAACTGTCATCTTCTATATCATCCTGTGCCTCGAAGCGGGCATCGTGTTGACGTTTTTGCCGTGGATGCATCCGTTCGGCTTGGGCGATTGGGCCGATAATTTTTTTCTGGTTTATGCGGTGCAGAAGACCGGGCTGCAAGGTTTACAGCACGCGGTCGCTTCGGGTTGGGTGCGCGGCGCAGTGACCGGCCTCGGCTTGCTCAACCTCGGCATGGCCGGTTGGGAGATCGCGCACTTCCGGCAGACCGTCAATTCGCTGCGCGGCCACGCCCGGCGCTCTGAAGCGGAGTCACATGCCGACGGAAATCCGCCAGCCTCTCAGCTACCTGATCACGAGCGGCGAGACGACGCCCGCGACCAGTCCGCAGTCTGAAGAATTTGCGCGCCTGCTCGCGTTCGTCCGCGCCGCGACCATCGCGCGCATCTCCCTCATCCAACTCCGCGAAAAACAATTGCGCCCACGCGTGTTGTACGAGTTGGCTGCGCGCGCCGCCGAGATCACTTCAGGCACTCAAACGCGCTTGCTCGTCAACGACCGCGCCGACATCGCCCGCGCTGCCGGAGCCGACGGCGTGCAACTCGCCACTCAATCATTGCCGCCGCAAACCATTCACCAGACTTTCGGCGAAGACTTTCTCATCGGCGTCTCCACACACACGCTCACAGAAGCCCGCGCCGCCCGCGAAGACGGCGCAGACTTCGCCGTCTTCGGCCCCATCTTCGACACGCCCTCCAAACGCGCCTTTGGTCCCCCGCTCGGTCTCGACGCTTTACGCGCCGCCGCTCACACCCTCGCGCCATTTCCGCTCGTCGCCATCGGCGGCATCACACTTGATAACGTCGCCGCAGTCCTGCACGCCAGCGCGAGCGGCATCGCCGCGATCCGCTTGTTCGCAGAAGCGAAGAACTTGCAGCAGATGGTGGAAAAGATCGAGCGTGGCCGCCAGTAAGATTTTCAGAAAAGGGCTGCCTCCTGCTGGGAGCGCGGACGTCTCGTCCGCCAAGCTCGCGCCCGCGCGCTAACGACGCCACGCGCTCCCTCCAACGTTGAGTGAGCGCGCACGATCTATTCGCGCTCTCGCGCTCACGGCGGACGAGAGGTCCGCGCTCCCAGCCCGCGCCCTCTTTCCTGATTTCAGAAAGGCGGGCATTAACGAATTAAGCTGAGATTTCAAATCTCTAATTTGAGATTTGAAATTTCCAATTCTTCATCCTCTGCGCTGCGGCGAGTTCTGCGTTAAAATCCTGCTCATGATGAAACTCAAGCAGAACGCAGACGACAATTCTTCTCAACTCAATGTGCCGCCGGTCGCGCTGACCATTGCGGGGTTTGATCCGTCGGGCGGGGCGGGCGTGGCGGCGGACATTAAGACCTTCACCGCATTCGGATGTTTCGCGACAGCGGCGATCACTTCATTGACGTTCCAGAACACGACCGGCGTGTTCGGCGCGGCGCATCAGCCGGCGGAGATTGTGCGGAATCAAGTGTTGCCCATCGTCGAAGATTTCACGGTCGCGGGAATGAAGACCGGAATGCTCCCGACCCGCGAAGTGATCTGCGAAGTGGCGCGCTTGCTCCGCGAAACGGCCTTACATGAGATCGCACCCGTCGTCGATCCGGTGATCCGTTCGACCTCCGGCTTTGATCTGATTGACGACGAAGCGCTCGCCGCTTTGCAGTCGGAACTGCTGCCGCTCGCGCGCGTCGTGACGCCGAACATTCCCGAAGCCGAGCGTTTGACGAAGCTGACGATCAACGATGAAGCCGGGATGCGCCGCGCGGCACTATTGATCCGCGAGATGGGCGCGCGCGCCGTCCTCATCAAGGGCGGGCATCTCACCGGCGAAGCGCTCGACCTGCTCGACGACGGGGGCGAGATTCACATCTTCCGCGCCCCGCGCCTCGACTCGACCTCGACGCACGGCACAGGCTGCACACTCGCCGCCGCCATCGTCGCCGGCCTCGCGCACGGCCACACTCTTCACGCCGCCGTCGCTGCCGCCAAACGTTATGTCACCGCAGCCATCCGCCACGCCCCGCCCCTCGGCCACGGCTTTGGTCCCCTCGGCTTGCAAAAGCAGTGACGAGAAGAAGTGATGAACGCAGAGTGCAGAGGGATGAATTATTCTGCACGCTGCACTCTGCGTTCATCGCTCTCTTGTCACTGTGGTTGTTGACTTTTCCGACTGACGGGAATAATTTTCACCCGCTTAAACCTCGTTCTTCTCTGCCGGCGTGCGGGCCGTCGCTGCACTTGCGAGCCTCACGCTCAACACGGCAGTTTGCAAAATTCAGTCTGGCCCGGCGCGATGCCTCACGCCGGCTTACGGCCCGAACGTCGTCAATGTTCTTTTGCACCCATCTTGCCCTGCCGTCGCTCTGGAGTGTTCCTCGTTCATGTCCGGCGCGCGTTAAATGAGAGGCGCTCGAATCATGCCGAATTACGAGACCCCTAACATTGCCGAAGCCAAAAAAATTCTGCGCGGGCAGGAGATTGCCGCGCCCGACCGGATGCTGAAGCTCGCCGATGCGCTCAGGCAAGAGGACGCCTTCAGTTATGCGCGGCAATTGTTCGGGCGGCTGCGGAAGTCGCCGCTGACCGAGCCGGAGTTGGCGAAGGCGAAAGAGACGGACGACGGCGTGCGCCGGATTCTCGGCGAGCGTGAGGCGCGCGTCGTGCTGGCGCAGAAACACGCGCTCTGCACTTACAAGGATTGGGACATTCCCGCCGATACGCGGTTGGAGCGCGCATTGGAGATTCTGGGCGAGGCCGAACGACTGGACGGGACGCGCGATTCGGAGACGCTCCGTCTGGCCGGCTCGATCCACAAACACAAGTGGAAACTGACCGGGCAGAAGCAGCGCCTTGAACGAGCGGCGTGTTATTACCGGCGCGGCTTCGAGCAGGGGCCGGAACTCGATTACGGCTACACGGGCATCAAAGCCGCTTTCATCCTCGATCAATTGGCAGGGATTGAGAGCGCGGAAGCGTGCAAGGCCGGCGCGTCGTCGGAAGTTGCGACAGCGCGCGCGCAGCAAGCTGAAGAGATTCGCCGCACGCTCACAGACAAGCTCCCTCCCCTCGCCGAGAAAGAGCCGCAACTCGAAGAGCATTGGTGGTTCACGATCACGCTCGCCGAAGCCTACTTCGGATTGGGGCAGTATGAGGAAGCGGGCGCGTGGTTGAAGAAAGCGCGCCGCTTAGTGGAAGAGGGGGCGGATGAGAAAAAGCGCGTCGCCGATTGGGAATTGGAGACGGCCACCAGACAGTTAGCGAGCCTCGCGCGCCTGCGCGCCGCGCGGGAAAACGGGCTGGCCGAGGCCGCGATGGAAACGACGCGCGCGTGGGAAACATTGCAAGAGCTGGTGCGAATCGACGGGCGCAACTACGACGCCGCGCTCCGTTCAGCGTTCACCGGCAAGGTCGGACTATCGCTCTCCGGCGGCGGTTTCCGCGCCTCGCTCTTTCACATCGGCGTGCTGGCGAAGCTGGCCGAAAGAGACGCGCTGCGAAGCGTCGAAGTCCTCTCGTGCGTCTCCGGCGGCTCGATCATCGGCGCGCATTATTACTTGGAAGTCCGCCGGCTCTTGCAAGAAAAGTCGGACACCGAAATCACGCGCGAAGATTACATCGCCATCATCAAACGCATCGAGCGCGAGTTCCTCGAAGGCGTGCAGCGCAATCTCCGCGTCCGCGCGATGGCCGAAGTGACGACGAATCTCAAGACCGTCTTCAAGAAAAATTATTCGCACACCGAACGGATCGGCGAACTGTTCGAGCGTGAGTTGTTCTCCAAAGTGAAAGACGGCGAAGGCGATGAAGAACGTTACTTGAACAATCTCTACATCCATCCTAAAGACGAGGATGCTTCTTTCACGCCGCGCCGGGATAATTGGCGGCGCGCCGCGAAAGCGCCGATCTTGATCCTCAATGCCACGGCCATCAACACCGGCCACAACTGGCAGTTCACCGCCGCATGGATGGGCGAGCCGGCGGCCAGCATTAACAGCGAGATTGACGGCAACCTGCGTCTGCGACGGATGTATTATGAAGAAGCGCCATTGGATTATCGTCATTTCCGTCTCGGTCGCGCCGTCGCCGCTTCGGCCTGTGTGCCGATCCTCTTCGATCCGATTGTCCTCGAAGATTTGTACCCGGAGATGACGGTGCGGCTCGTGGACGGCGGCGTGCATGATAATCAAGGCGTCGCGGGATTGTTGGAGCAAGGTTGTGCGGTCTTGCTAGTGAGCGACGCGAGCGGGCAGATCGAGACGTTGGCTGATCCGAAGGCGAGCCGTTTGAAGGTCGGCATCCGCTCGCTGGATCTGCTGATGGCGCGCGTGCGCGAGGCGCAGTATCTCGACTTGGACGCGCGGCGCGACGCGGGCCAACTGCGCGGCTTGATGTACGTGCATCTGAAAAAAGATTTGGACGTGGAGCCGCAGAATTGGCTCGGCTGCCAAGACCCGTTCGATGCGGCGGACGAATCACGCCCTATCGAACGGCGCGGCGCACTGACCAGCTACGGCGTCCGCAAAGACGTGCAAGATCGCCTCGCCGCGATCCGCACCGACCTCGACGCTTTCTCCGACACAGAGGCGTACGCCTTGATGGCAAGCGGCTACTTGATGACCGAGCATCAATTCGACCGCTGCATCGACGGCTTCACGAAGGGAAAGGAAGACCGGGCCGATTGGCGCTTCCTCGCGCTTGAAGAGCCGATGAAGACCGTCAGCGATCCGACGCTGATGCGCCTGCTCGAAGTCGCGCAGAGCCGCTCGCTCAAGGCGTTGAAGTTTTATAATCTGCTCACCCCGCTCCGCATCATCGGCTTGGCGGCGGCTTTCTTGATCGGGGCGGTGATCTTGGGCCTCGCCGTGTATGGATTGTTGAGTAATCCGAGCTACGTCTGGGAGAAAGTAATTCTCGTCGCCATCATTTTCGCTTTCCTGAGCGTGCCGTTGACGGTGATAGGGATCGTGGCGGTGTTCTTCATGCTGCTATTGGTGGCGACAGTCAAGTTTAGGAGCCGGAACAAAAACATCGGACAAATCCTCTTCGGGCTGGGGCTGACGGTCGGCGGGTGGATCATCGCGCGCCTGCAATTATCCGTGATGGACAGATTGTATTTGAAGCTCGGCGACATCAAAGACAAAACGGCGGTGCAAGCGGGCGACGCTCCCGCCGCGCCGCAGCCGGCATTGCCGGTCAAAATTCTGCGCGCGCGCCTGATCGATCCGAACCACTCCAGCGAGACGATCCCGAAAGTGATCGACCGCTTCGCGACGGTCGATGCCGTCGGCAAACTCTTCGAGGCCACCGGCTACGAGGTGACGCGCTTTCCGCGCTCACACGCGCTCAACCCCTTGCAGATCGAGCTTGATTTCTACGCGCAGCATCCGTGCGATAGAGTGTTCGTGATCGTCAGATCGGGCGCGGAACTGACCGAGCCGGTCGATTGGCGGACGGCCTCGAATCTCGTCTCGGCCACATGGCTGATCGATGAGGATGAGAATGATAAGGCAAACTCGCTGCCGTCCTCTGCCGGCGACGGCGCAGCGGAAGAGGCGCGGCCCGAGGCGCAGTCGTTGTTGGTGTTGGTCGATGCGCCGACGCATGAGAGTCTCCAACGCTTCATTGATGCCGGCGCGATCAAAGCGCTGACGCTGAACATGGATCAGATCAAATGGATCGCCGGACGGGCCGTGGACGACGCAGCATTGCGCGAACAAGCGACGCGATGGCTCGTCGATCTGCTCTCTGCGCCGACCTCTTGCCCGGTCGCGCCGGATGCCGGCACGCTCGCCATTGGAGGGCCGCGATGAGCGACACGCAACTCCCCTTCTGCCCGACCTACGAACAGATGCTCGGCGAATTGGCGCTGCCGCCCGTCCTCCTCGATCTGCTCGACGCGCCACTCAAACAACTCAGTCTCCCGTTGCGCCCGGGGGCAGGCGATGATGAGATTGGCAATCTCTTCAGCTATTACTACGCGGATTCACAACAAGGGCCGCTGGCTTTCATCCACGTTGCGAACATGCAAGATAAGAGTTGCGCCAGCGTCGTCCAGAATCTCGGCCCGCTGTTCTTCGGCAAGGTCAAACGCTTATTCATTTTCTCGCAAGTCGATTTTATCTTTCCCGGTTACACGCACCTCGCGGAGAGGTGGCGGAGGATGGGACTCGATGCCAAAATCTTCTCTTCTTACGAGACGGGCATTCTCGGCAAGGTCAAGCAGACGAATCCCAACGCCGTCACCGAAAAGATCGTCGATTACCTGTCCCTCGAAAACCTCGTCAACGGCAAACCATCGCCGTCCCCGCCGCCGCCGTCGCATAAGATCAGAATTTTCGTCAGCTACAGCCATCTGGACAGCCGCTATCTCGACAAGGGCGAACTGCTCGATCTCCTCCGGGGCATTGAGGACACAGAGTTCTGGACTGATCGCGCAATCACGGGCGGCGATTTATGGGACCAAGTGATTCAAGACGAGATCAAGGGAGCGCACATCGCGCTCGTGCTGATCAGCCAGTTCTTCCTCGATTCAGGTTATGTGAAGAGCAGCGAGTTGCCGATGTTCTTGCAGAAAGCCGAGCAGGAAGGGCTGTTGATTTTCCCCGTCATGCTCTCGGCCTGCGAGTGGGAACTACACGACTGGTTGAAGCAACGCCAGCATCTTCCTGCCGGCAAGAACATCGAAGAACATTACACCGTCGAAGGCGCACGCAAAGCCCTCTACGTCGAAATCCGCAAACAACTGCGCGCCCAAGTCGCCGCCGCCCGGCAAAAACTGCAAGCGCAGACCATCATGTGATCAGCCCCAGCGCTCGCCGAGAGCGAGTGATCATTGGCTTTATCTCACAGAAGATGAGACCGCACATGCTGGGAGCGCGGACGGCCCGTCCGCCGTGAGCGCGAAGGCGCGAATAGATCGTGTGCGATCATCCAACGCG
>JALZKK010000075.1 GCA_030859285.1 Acidobacteriota bacterium
TGGCGATCACTTGCTTTCCGAAGAAGGGCGTTGACTTCTCGATCCTCGGCGAGATCATGCGCGGCGGCCTCGACGTGTTGACCGAGAATAATGTCGCGCTCGCCGGCGGCCACAGCGTCGATGATCCGCAGATCATGTTCGGCTACGCCGTGACCGGCACGATTCATCCGCAGAAGATTATTACTAACCGCAACGCGCGGATTGGCGACGCGCTGATCCTCACGAAACCTATCGGCACGGGCGTCATTTCCACGGGAATCAAATTCGGCAAAGCGTCAGATGAAGTGATTGACGCTTCGCTGAATACGATGCTCTTGGCCGGGCGTGAGGCTGCCGCGTTGATGAGCGAGGCGGGCGCGCACGCGGCGACGGACGTGACCGGCTTCGCCCTGCTCGGCCATGCTTGGGAAATGGCGCGGGCAAGCGGCGTCACGATTGAGATCGAAGCAGCGCGCGTGCCACAGATTCCGGGCGCGCTGGAACTGGCGGCGCAAGGTTTATTAACGAGCGGCGACAAGTCGAACCGCCGCTATGTCGGCGCAGACATTCAGATCAGCAACCATATCAGCCAACCGCTTGCCAGCCTGCTCTTCGATCCGCAGACGGCAGGCGGGCTGTTAATTGCGCTTGAAGAAGCGCGTGCCGACGAGTTGCTCGCGCGCCTGCGCGAGGCTTACCACGACGCGCAATTGATTGGGTACGTCCGCGAGCGCGGGGCGCATTCGCTCGTCATTAAGTGACATTTTCCCCGAACGCTGGCTGAAACGAGTCACGCTTTGCTGGGAGCGCGGACGGCCCGTCCGCCAAGCTCGCGAAAGCGAGCTAACGATCTCACGCTGTCACTCGACGTCGCGTGATCTTGCAACCCTTCTTCGCGCTCTTCGCGCTCACGGCGGACGAGCCGTCCGCGCTCCCAGCAGACGGCTATTTCCATGACCGCCGAAGATCGCTTTTGAGGCAGGCACGCCCGCTGATGCCGCTTATTTGCAGACCATCGAAGGCTGCCTGTGTATTTTACTTCATCCTTTCGCCTCCATCCTTCAGCCTTGCTTTTCGCGGCAACGGTGTTGATGCACACTTCATCATAAACGGCACACGAATAACTTTCAGAGGGTCTTTATGATGTCACGCAGCCGCCTATCGTTTTTACATAACGGCCTATTACTGCTCGTCTCGTCGCTTGCGCTGATCGGCGGCGCGGTCGGGTTTCAACAGACGCAACGCGCGCCGGTCGCTCCATCTTCGCCGGCAGCGACGAAGCCCGCGCCTGCCGTCTCGGACGCGATTGAGCGCCCGACGAGCGAGCCGTACAAGGGCAGCCTCTCAATCTTTGAAGACCCGCAGCGTGAAGAGAAGTTGCAAATCAATCGCGTGATGGACGTGTTGCGGATCAAGGAAGGCTCGCGCGTCGCCGACATCGGGGCCGGCTCGGGTTGGTTCACCGTGCGCGCCGCGCGCCGCGTTGGGACGGCGGGCGCGGTCTATGCCGTCGAGATCAATCAGGATTATCTGAAGCACATTGAGGAACGCGCCGGCAAAGAACAACTGCCGAACATCCGCACAATCTTAGGCAAGGAAGATGATCCGCTCTTGCCTGCCGAGAGCATTGACGCAGCGCTGCTCTTAAAGACTTATCACGAGATCGCGCAGCCGATTCGTCTGCTGCAAAACACGCGCAAGGCAATGCGCGCGAACGGGCTGCTCGGCATCATCGACCGCAACGGCGCGGGTGATGATCACGGCCTCAATCGCGATAAAGTGATCACAGAGACTGAGCGCGCCGGCTTCGCGCTGGTTGAAGAGCATGACTTCGTGAAGCCGGACGGGATGGATTATTTTCTGGTGTTCCGCGCGAAGTGAAGATGGGGGATGAACCGGCGAAGCAGAGGCAAGGACACGGTGTTGCCGCCCTCCTCGCCTTCGTGCGCTGGCGACGCTAAAAGGATGCCGCGCGCCACGCCGAGGCGTGCGAGCAATCGCGCGTCGGGACGTTGGAACTTGTCGGCGGCGGCGCGGGCGCGTTCGTAGTCGGTACGGGACAGCTTGCTTAATTCTTGCGCGCACTGTTCGACGAGCTGGCTCCACGGATAACCGTTTTGCAGTTTCAGCTCGTCGTCTTGAAAAGCCTCATGCCCAAACCCGTTAAGCGTCACGGCGGCGGAGAGCAGTTCGTTGAGCTGTTCGATCAATGCCTCGACGATCTCGAAGGCGCGCGCCGGATCGTGTCCGGCGTAGGCTTGCGCGATCTGGAGTTGCGCGGAGAACTGGGTGTTGTTCCGCGCGCGCGCGCCGAGCGTCTGCCATGCTTCGTCGAGGAGTTGACGCGCGAGCGACCGCTTTCCCGCGTTCGCGACGTTGTTGGCGAGATTCAAGAGCAGCGACACGCGCTCCTCCGGCGACTTGACGCGCGCGATCAACTGTCGCGCCGCTTCGACATCGGATTGGCCGATGGCGTGCCAAAGGTGTTGCTGCTCAAGCTCCTTCAACATTTGCTCGCGTTGCGGCTTGTTTTCGATGTGCGCCTCGATGATCTCGCGTGCGCGCTCGATGCCGTCTTCTTGAAAAGCGCGCCGCGCGACGTTTTGATATAAAGCCGGACGCACTTCCGGCGGGGCTTGCTTCGCAGCTTCCAACATGCTTTCCACCGTGCCGCTCTGATTCAGCTTTTCAAATTCGCGATAGACTTTCGCGTGCGGGTTTTGGCGCTGCTCGAAATCATTGATTCTCCGTTGTAGCGCCGCCAACTGCGCCGGCGTCACCTGCGGCTGTGACAACTCCGGCATCATCTGTTGTAGTGTCGAGAAGAGGTTGTAACTCGCGCCGGAGAAAATTTTGCTGTCGGGAATGCTGATCGCGGTCTTGATGAGCGTGTTTAAGAGATCGCGGCGCACCTGCCCGTCCACTTTCAATGTGCCGCCGTAGCCGTGGCGACTTATTCCGTTAGTAACCTCGACATTGGTCCCCTGCGGGGCGGCGGCTCGCGACGCATTCAGGAGATAGCCGGCGACGCTCGTCGCTTCGTGATCCCGCAGAAAATCCGCCGTCTGAAGTTTCTTGAAAATGCTGGTGGCGAATTTATTAGCGGCTTCGGCGTCCGCCGCGCGAATTTGTGTCAACAGTTGAACGAGTTGCGAAGAGATGCCTTTCTGTAGCGTTTCTTCCGCCAAGCGGAGAGCTTGCTGCGGATCGCTGGCGGCGAGTTGTTGCGCGAGCAACAACTCTAACGCCAGTTCGGGATCGGGCTGCTTGTAATCATTGCCGGGATGCTCAAACGGCGGGGGCTGGCGCGTAGCGCGAATGAATTCTAACGCCAACTTCGGGTCGCGCGACGCAACTTGTTGGAGCATCTGCTGGCGCAATTGTGAGACGGCGTAAGTTAAGTTCTGATCTTGCGGAGAGTCCGCGTCAAGCCCGCGCGTTGCGGCGGCGAGATCGTTCATCGCTTCCCGGAATGCCGCGCGCGCCCGCTCTGGATCGCGCGGCCAGAGCAACTCGGCGGCAGCCGCACGCAGGCGCACGCGATTCTCGACGAGTTTCAGCGCGCGCGCCTCTTCAAGCGCCTCGTCGAGCAGCGACAACGCCCGTCGCTCAAGCTCGGCGGTTTCCGCCCGTCCAGACTTAGCGGCAGATTGCGAATCAGAAATCGACGCGGGCGACTCTTGCGCCGTCGCTGCCGGCGCGACGAACGAGAGAGAGAGCAAGCAGGCGGCGCACCATTTGTTCGGAAACATAGAACCTCACGGGTGAAGGACGAGGAATTGAAAGATCACACCGGCGTTTGCCGTGCGAAGCGCGGTTCGCTCTGTGGCCTCAGGCCGGTTAAAAGATGTCTCAGTTGCGCTCCGTTGCGATGCGCGCGACGGTGTAGAGGATGCGCGTGCCGGCGAGAAAAGTTCCGCGCAGCGTCCCCGACACTTTCGATTCGCCGCCCGCGCGCCGCCGGTGATCGACCGGCACTTCGAGGATTCTCAAGCCCGCACGCGCCGCGCGCATCTGCATTTCTAAGTTCCAGCCATAAGTCTCCTCGCGCATCTCCAAGCAGCGAAGCGCGTCGCGCCGGATCGCGCGAAACGGACACATATCCGTGTAGCGCACGCCGTAAAGCAGCCGGAGCAAGAAGCCGGCGGCCCGGCCCGCAAAGAGTTGTTGAAAATTCATGCTGCCCGGCTCGCGCCTTCCCCGCGTGCGCGAGCCGATCACAAAATCGTGCGTGCCGGCGACGATGGGACCAACAAGGCGCTCCATCAACTCCGGGCAATCGCTCCCGTCGCCGTCGAGGAAGACGACGATCTCCGCATCGGGCGCGACCGCGTTGACACCTGCCCGGCACGCCCGCCCGTAGCCGCGTCGCGGCTCACTGACAACGCGCGCACCGGCCTCGCGCGCCACTTCTGCCGTCCGATCATCGCTCCCGTTATCGACGACGATCACCTCGCCCGCAACCTCGCGCGGGATCGAGCGCACCACTCCGCCAATCGGCTCTTCTTCGTTGAGCGCGGGAATGACGACCGATGTGAATGGTTTTGTTTGTTCAGTCACGTTGTTGTGTGGAGATTCCGGGCTTAATGTTTGACGGACGTGTCTTCACCGCAGAGGCGCGGAGGTTTCGCAGAGTTTACATGGAGAGTTAAGAGTTGGCCTCTGCGTAATCTCTGCGTATGCTCTGCGCCTCTGCGGTGAAGTGTCTGAATCTTTGCTCGACCTCTCCATCGGCTTTTCAACTTCCCACCCGATGCACAATACCCTTCGCGCGCAGCATCTGTTCCGCCACCGCGAAATAATCGCGCACATCCATCTGGCCGCGTATCCAATTGATGTAGCGCGCGATGCCGGTGGCGAGATCAGTTTGCGGTTCGTAGCCGGCGGCTTCGCGGATGCGGGTCGTGTCGGAGATGAGGTGGCGCATCTCGCCGGGGCGAAATTCGCCTTGCGCGAGCGGTTCGATGCGGACGCCCAACGCATCGGAGACGAGTTCGGCGACGCGGCGGATTGTCGTCGCCTCGTGGCTGCCGACATTGACAGGCAGGCCGTCGAGTCGGTCGGTCGTCGCGGCTAAAAGATTGGCGCGGGCGATGTCTTCGACGAAGCTGAAGTCGCGCGTCTGCTCGCCGTCTTCGTACAGCACGGGCGGTTGGTTGTTTAAGAGTCGCGTGCAGAAGATGGCGATGACGCCGGTATACGGGTTGAAGATCGATTGGCGCGGGCCGTAGGTGCAGGAGTAGCGCAGGGCGACGGTCGGGATGCCGGTCTGCTGTCCCCACATCAGAACCAAGCGTTCTTGATCGACTTTCGTCAGCGCATAAACCGTCTCCCCGCCGATGGGAGAGTCTTCGGGCGTCGGCGCAGAAGTCATAGGCCGGTCGCAGATGGGGCAGTGGACGGAAAAATCTCCGGCGCGGAGTTGTGCGACAGGACGGACGGGCGGAAAGACTAAGCTGTGTTCTGTGCAAAGCCCCGCGCCCTCGCTATAGACCGCTTGCGAAGAAGCGACGACGATCTTTTTGATCGGCAGATTTTCGTCGCGGATTACTTCGAGCATCTGTGCCGTGCCGAAGCTGTTGACGCCGACATACTTCGCGATCTCCGGCATGTAGCCGCCGTAAGCCGCTTGGTGAAAGATGACATCGATGCTATCGAGCGCGGCTGTGATCGTGGCGCGATCACGAATGTCGCCTTCGATGAATTCCGCTGCCGCCGGAACCCACGCGGGCTTGCCATTGCGGTGCGTCTGCGGTTCGAGGTTGTCGAGAATCCGCACCGTCCAGCCTTCGCGGAGCAGCAAGTCAGAGACGTGCGAGCCGATCAGCCCGGCTCCACCGGTGACTAACGCGCGCCGGCCTATGTTCTTCGTCAAAACGATTGGTCCCCTTTCAAGTCAATTCATCAGCGACGACGGCAAAGTTCATTCATTCTTCATTGATTGCCACCGCAGGACACAGAGAACTCAGAGAGTGAAAGAACTTTTATTTCTACTTTTCCGCTCTCTGTGATCTCTGTGTCCTGCGGTGGCTGATTCTTCCATCACGAAGGAATTGCTTTTGCGTCAACGGTTCCTGCCCCGCGCCGCCAACGCGACAGCCAGATGAGCGCGGCGAGCAATGCCGGTGGTAAATAAATGATCGAGTTCCACACGAACATGTCCTCTGGCTTGTCTCCGACCCATGTGCCGTAGAGCATGAAGCTCATGCTCGTCAAAACGATCAGCGGCGCGAGGCTCGCACCCGGCATGAAGGGAAAGAACGGCACGAGCCAGACGAAATACCAAGTGTAATGCGGCGAGAGCAGCACGGTAAACGCGACGACGAGCGCGGCGGCAGAGCGCACGAACTCGCGCTCGTCTCTCTCCCGTCGAAAGAACATCCACAATGCCAGAGCGCCGAGCAGGAGCAGCGCGAAAACTTTGTAGCCGGCGTTGAGCGCCGCGCTCTCTCCTAAGATTTTCCCGGCGAGGCTCAAGATAAAAAATCGCTCGCCGCTCTGCAAACCTTCCTCCGCCGTGTAAGCGAAGAGAAAGCCGAGCGCCTTTTTTATTCCGACGCTCAAATAAGGCACATAGGCGAGCGCGATGGTGGCGATGAAAACAGGCGGCATCCGCCAGTTCCAGCGGCGGTAAAGCGCAGGAAACAAAATCACGGGAAAGAATTTGACGAGCGTCGCACAGGCCAAGAGAAAGCCGGTCACAGCGTCGCGCCGGCGTTGTCGCGCGAGAAGCGCGAGCGCGACGAAGCAGACTACGAGCGCGTCTAAGTGGCCGTTGTTTGCGATCTCCCACACCAACAGCGGATGCCACGCGGCGAGCAGAATACGTTCGCGCGGCAAGTTGAACGACGTAAGCAAAGCAGTGAGCGCGAGCAGTCCCGCGCACTCGAACAAGACCATTGATACTTTTAACCAAATTACCGTTTCGCTAATGCGCGTCACCGCGAAAAAGATCATCTGCGCGACAGGCGGGTAGATCGTCGGCGCATAATCGCGGCGGTTAATTTTCGGATAAATACTCTCGTCACGCAGCGGCGCGAGCGCAGGATCGGCGGGGATGTAGCGATAAGGATTGATGCCGGCGGCCTGCACGCGGCCATCCCAGATATAGCGGTAGAGATCGTCAGTCAACAACGGCGGCGCAAACAGCACGCTCAGACGAAAGAGCGCGGCGAAGACAACGACGATCACGAACGTCGAGCGCGTTGAAGTGGCGGGCGCACGCCAGATGAAAAGCGCGGCCAGCGCATAGAGCGCCCCTTGCGCGAATGTTAGTTTGATGAACCAGAAAATGCTGCCGACACCCGTGCCTTGCAACAGTAATCCGTAGAGATAAAGCGACAGCGAAGCGACGCCGAGTATTGACAGCGCCAAGTTCGTCCGCTTCAGAACTGATCTCAACGGTGACGCGCTTCCCCCAGTGTTTCTCACAGAGCCGTCTCCGCCGGCAGTAACGTCGCCGCCCCTTCAGGCCAAATGCGCGTGTGTCCTTCTCGCTCCAACAAATCTGCAAGGAACGCGCGCGTGTGCGGCGCGGCGTAACCTTTAACGCCGTTCGTCGCCGCTCCCATTTTTCGTTTAGCCCCGAACAACTCTTGACACAAACGCGCTAACGTCGCGCCGTCGTCCACGTCGTACCACGCGGGCAGGGGTTCGACTTGCAGATCGATCTCCCGCGCCCGTTCGACGGTCTGCGCGAAAACTGCTTCGGTACTCCAAGCAATTTCTTGAAAGACTCTGAGATGCGCGTGCTTGAGTCCGATCACGTAATACCCGCCGTCGTCCGCCGGCCCCAACACCATGCGGTCGCCGGGACGCGAAAGAATTTCCACGGCGGCGACGAGCGCCGCGCGCGGCAGCGTCGGACTATCCGAATCGATCAAACAAAACGATTCATAACCGAGGCGGGCGAAATCTTCCGCTGCATGAAAGAGCCGCTCACCGAAACTATCGCCGCGTTGCGCGAGGAGCCGGAAATTTTCGGGCAGCAGATCGTCAAAAGCCTCCTCCGCGCCGACGGGCGTATAAACCGCCACGCCGTCCGTAGAAGCAACGCTTGAAGCGGCAGCCTCCGCGATGTTCGCTGCCGTATCACGCAGGAAACAGACACTCAACCCGGCCGCCTCTGCGAGCGTCAACGGCGGCGCGAGCCTCGTCTTGGAAGTTCCCACGCGCGGGGCTTTAATCATGATGCCTAACGCGCACTGGCCGCGTGTCGCTGCCCGGTCAGGCGAGCGCGGATCGTGGATCGCGTATCTTGAAATCATGTTCGGAACAGAACATCAGACTGGTCAGAGTGTGTGGCCTAAATATAATGGAAGCCGTGAGTTCAGGGAAGCGGCAGCGAGCGCGAGGCAGGCGTATTTAACGCTTCTTTTCCTTCGCCCGGCCCATTTTTCGGGCGTACTTTTCGCCCGCACGAATCATCAAAAACTCTGTGTCGCTGTGCAGGTGTGTGCGGTTGACACTCGTTCAGACGTTGGGTTAAGTTGTCTGCACTTTTGTTCAAGCAGAAGACTTGTCCCGTTCGTCTAGTGGCCTAGGACACCGCCCTTTCACGGCGGCGACACGGGTTCGACTCCCGTACGGGACGCCAATTTAATTCGACAAGTTACAGTCGCGCTGCTTGCGGCTGTTTCTGTTTTTGGACACTTTCAAGGACACATTCGCGCCAATCAGTACCTTATAATGTGTCGGGTTAAATGTTTGATGTCACGGTAAGTTCACTCATCGAATGTGCGACGCGCGACATCGCTGCATAATGCAAGGCTCACCGCTTGATGTGATCCCTTGAAGAAATTTACCATACATCAAGAGCCTTTATATCTTTAATTTCTATGATTATTGAGGCTTGCTTTTTCCTTTAGGGGAAGCCTTACGCTTTAGTCCTTCGTGCTTTGGGAAGCTCGGCAATTTCGCTGGCAAGTCTAGCGCATCATCAATGAGCGTATCTACATAAACTCCTGCGGCACGCGCATACTGCAAAAGCACTGGCAAAGGCGGCACCATCCACGAGATCGGCCAGTCACACTCCGCACACTTCATCGCCACCGAGTTCATTGACGGCGAGACCTTGCGCGCGTCGCTCTCGCGCTCACATCTCAGCTTGCGCGCCGCGCTCGATGTGGCGCTCCAAGTCGCGTCGGCGCTCTCCGCCGCGCATAGAGTGGGGATCGTGCATCGCGACATCAAGCCGGAAAATATCATGCTCAGGCGCGACGACCGGCTAGTGAAAGTGCTGGACTTCGGGCTGGCGAAACTGCTGGAGACGCATGCCCAGCAGCGCGCCGATGCCGCCGCGCCGACCAAAGCGATGTCGCAGAAATTGAAAACCAAATTGTCAGGCGCGGACGAGCAGAAGTTGGCGAAGAATTACACGGCAAACCCGGAAGCCTATCAGCTTTATCTGAAAGGGCGTTTTTACTGGAACAAGCGCGCACCCGAAAATTACCAAAAGGCAATTGAGTATTTCAATCAGGCAATTGCGCTTGACCCAAACTATGCTTTGGCTTACACCGGACTCGCGGACTCTTATGCGCTGCTCGTCAGCCCCGACAATCCGCCGCACGTAGGAATGCCGAAGGCACGAGAAGCCGCGCTTAAAGCTCTGTCGCTAGACAACAATTTAACCGAAGCGTATACCTCACACGGACTCATCCTCAGGATTTGCTGCGGCGTGTCGGCCTTGCGCCGCGAGTTGAGCGGTAAGTTACGCCGGTTGAATCAGACGATGGATGAAAGTTGGACTTTAGTTGAGGCACTTTCACCATCCTCCGCGCTCGCCAGTTTTTTGCTCTGAGTGCTACACTGCATGGCTTGTCAAGAGACCTTTAGTCGCGCCCTGAGCAGATCGGCACGAATCGCCGCCTGCGTCGGGCAGGTTTCTTGATCATTAACGGCAGTTTTATTCAGCAGCGTATGACGAACATGCCGCGCACGTGTGAGGTAAAGTATTTATGGCAGAGAGACCCAACTACAGCAATAACGCGGAGACGCTCGTGGTCGAAGCCGCTCTCTTCGACTTCGAGACCATCGAGCAGATGAACGGTCACGCGACGGTGGTTCGTTTCCCACTGAAGAACCCGGACGTGAAGGCCGGCGACGTGCTGCTCGTCCTCTCCGGCGGCGACATCCACTTCCACGGCATGATCGGCATCATCAGCGAAGATGGTTCCGCCGTTGCCACCGACCGCCGTGGCTCGCTGCTACCCGCGCCGACGGTGCAATAGTAAGCCGTTTCGAGTTTCGAGTTGAAGACATGCGCTTTTAACCCGAAACTCGAAACTGCCTCCTCGTCTCTTTCAAATCATCCACCGCTCGCGGTGACTGAAATAATCGGGGGCGCGTGACGGGTGTTCACGCTTGAACTCGCGGTAGCGCGTGAGCAGTCGTTCATATCTTTCGTCGGAAGACTTTACTGCGCGGTGTGGAATCTGTTGCAGGTAGCGCTCGACCTTCCAGACGTTTCTTTCCGCGAAGCGCCAATCGTAATTGCCCAACTCGTCAAGATTCCCGACGCCGTAGCCGGTAATCCGCCCCGTCTCATCGACGTAAGGATCGAAGTAACTCCATGCCAAGTCGCGCACGCTGCGGAAGACGGGCCACCGTCCATGCAAGCCGAGATCGCGCGAGCGCGCGACCGCGCCCCAACGCCTTCTACGCTGAAAGATGAAGACGACGTGATCAAGTTTGTCCTGCGATTCAAGACTGAGTAACAGTGGCGGATAACTGTGCTGTTCCAAGACGACTGCCGCCGCGAGCGCGGCTTCCAGACAATGCGCTTTGTCTCGCCGCACCACTTCGCGGAACGAGTGCAGCGTCGCCCCGCACGGCTCGCGGTTGTACCGCATGGCGCTCAACCAACGCTGCACGCGCAAGGGCGTCCCTCGCGTCTCAATAATTTCCCACTCCCGCTTCGTAAAAGCTGCTCGTTCCGGTTTGCTCATCAGAGTAATGTTCATTGTCCTGCACGTGTCAACCAAGCTAATCCCTGAAGATTAAAGATTCAACTCGATTAACATCAAATGATGAACAAAAGAAAACTCCGCTCTGCCACGTCTCCCCATCGCCCGCGCGTCTTCACTTTTGCCTTTTGCCCTTTGCCTTTTGCCTTTTGCCTTCCGAGTGGTAAAGTGTCCGCCCTCACCTCTGGAAGTAACTTGCGACGCTCATAAGGAGCTATGTCCCGATGCCATCTACCGCCGAGGAAATCAGCCAACAGGCGCGCACGCTGGCCGACATTCCGCTCTATCGCAATCTCGGCGATGAAGAGATTGCAGAACTCAATCAACTGCTCAAGGAAGTGACGTACCAGCCCGGCGACGTGATCTTTTACGAGAACGATCCGGGCGATGCCGCTTACATCGTCCGCGCCGGCGCGGTGCGGATTTGGACGCACGATGAAGACGCCCGCGAAGTGACGCTCGCGCGCCTTGAACCGTTCGACTTCTTCGGCGAGTTGGCTGTCCTTGACGGCAGCCCGCGCTCGGCCAGCGCGACCGCCATCGAAGAGACGACGCTCGGACGCCTCGGCAAAGGAGACCTGCACCGGTTTCTGCTGGCGCACCCGCAGGCTGCGCTCGTCATGATTCAAGAGATCGGCAGGCGGCTGCGGACGACCAATCGCATTGTCACCAAGCGCGTCACCCGCAACATCAACGTCGAGATGGAAGAGAAAATGACTGTGGGCGAGCGCGTCGCCGACAAAGTCGCTTCCTTCGGCGGCTCGTGGACGTTCATCCTCATCTACTGCGCGTTTCTCTTGGTGTGGATTGGCGTCAACACTTTCCTGCTGGCACGAATGAGGGGCGACGCGCAGTTCGATCCCTTCCCGTATATCTTGCTGAACTTGATGCTCTCGATGACCGCTGCGCTGCAAGCGCCGATCATCATGATGTCGCAGAACCGCGCGCAGCAGAAAGACCGCCTCGCGGCGGAGAATGATTTCCGCGTCAATCTCAAGAGCGAATTGATGCTCGAAGAACTGACGCGCCGCATGGATCGCTTACAGAATGAGCAACTTGAAGAGGTCGCCGCTGCCGTCAACAAGCTGGCCGCCGAGCGCGGCGAGGTGAACAACGGCAACGCGGCATTCCCCCCACCGCCGGCCAGCGCCGATGATAGTCAGGGTTCAGGCGCGACTTGATCATCCAGCGCCGGAGATGATATGAACTTAATTCATTCAACGATAAAAATCTTAGAGAGCCGCCACGCGCCACGTTGCAGAAATAATCGACAGAGGGGAGCCGCTTCGCCAGAGTCCGGTGAGGCGTAAATAGAAAATTGAGTTACGAACCGCAAGCCACCGCGCCGCAACCGCAGATGTCCAGCGCGGAACGTGAGACCGAGACCGCCGCCGAGCGTCTCAACGCGCAGATCGAATCGGCCCGTGCCGCCGTCGCCACCCGTTCCCATGACGGCTCAGACGAATTGGAAGCCTGCGCGGATAGATTAGAACGCGCCGCCCGCGATCTCTCCGTCGCGCTCCGCGAACTGGCAACCCAGCGCCGCAACACGAATGACGAAGAATGAATGATGAATGATGAATGGAAGGCGTAACGCATTGTGCTTTTCCTTCATCGTTCCGCGTTCATCATTTCTTATTTAAGGAGCTGACATGGCAACAGTCCTCAAGAAAGAGAGCGTCACGAAGGAAGCGGGGCGCAAGCGTACTGAACAAGGATTAGAGACGCTCGGCATTACCGAAGCCGGCACGATCTATTGGAATCTGATAACGCCGGAACTCTATGAAGAGATCGCCCGCCGCGAAGAGGGCGTCTTCTCCGCGCACGGCGCGCTGATCGTGGATACGGGCGAACACACAGGCCGCGCCGCCAAAGACAAGGCCATCGTCCGCGAGCCTTCGTCGGCGGACAAAGTCTTCTGGGGCGAAGTCAACAAAGAGTTTTTGCCAGAAAAGTTCAACGCTCTCAAAGAGCGCATGATGGCCCACACCAAAGGGCTTGATCTCTACGTGCAGGACGTGTTCGCCGGGGCCGATCCACGCTATCGCCTCCCCGTCCGCGTGATCACCGAACTCGCTTGGCACTCGCTCTTCGCCCGCACCATGTTCATCAACGCGGAGCCAGATAGCGCCGAACTGCACAAGCCGGAATTCACGATCATCAACCTTCCCAGCTTCAAAGCCGCCCCGCAACGCGACGGCACGCGCTCGCCGACGTTTATCCTGATGGACTTCAGCCAGCGTCTCGTCTTGATCGGGGGGACCAGTTACGCCGGCGAGACGAAAAAGAGCGTCTTCACGATCTTGAATTACCTGCTCCCGCAGCGCGGTGTGATGTCAATGCACTGCTCCGCCAACGTCGGCGACGCGGGCGATGTCGCCATCTTCTTCGGCCTTTCAGGGACGGGCAAGACGACATTGAGTGCCGACCCCGAACGCCAACTGATCGGCGACGACGAACACGGCTGGTCGGACGACGGCGTGTTCAATTTCGAGGGCGGCTGCTACGCCAAAGTGATCCGCCTCTCGCCCGAAGCCGAGCCGGACATCTACCGCACGACGAAGATGTTCGGCACCGTGATCGAGAACGTCGTCTATGATCCAGACACGCGCGAACTCGATCTCGATGATGCTTCCAAGACCGAGAACACCCGCGCGGCTTATCCTTTGACGAGCATTCCCAACATCAAACCCGAAGGCTACGCCGGACACCCACAGAACATCATCATGCTCACCGCCGACGCCTTCGGCGTGCTACCGCCCGTCTCGCGCCTGACGCCCGAACAGGCCATGTATCACTTCCTCTCCGGCTACACCGCCAAAGTCGCCGGCACAGAGCGCGGCGTCACTGAACCCGAAGCCACCTTCTCCACCTGCTTCGGCGCGCCCTTCATGGT
>JALZKK010000145.1 GCA_030859285.1 Acidobacteriota bacterium
CATCACGGACACACAGACGCTCGCGCATCTCCTAAAATACGATTCGGTGCTGGGCAATCTCGAAGAGGAGATTTCGGCGACGGAGAACGGCATCAAAGTCGGGAGCAACGAGTTCCGCGTCTTCTCCGAAAAAGACCCGGCGGCGATTGATTGGGCTTCGGTCGGAGCCGAGATCGTGGTCGAATCGACCGGGCGCTTCACCAAAGCCGAAGACGCCAAAAAGCACCTGCGCGGCACGGTCAAGAAAGTGATCATTTCCGCGCCCGCGAAGAACGAAGACCTGACCATCGTGATGGGCGTCAACGAAGACAAGTACAATCCGGCTGAACATCACATCCTGTCAAACGCTTCCTGCACCACCAACTGTCTCGCGCCGGTCGCTAAAGTGATCCATGAAAACTTCCGGATCAAGACCGCGCAGATGACGACGATTCACTCGTACACCAACGATCAGCAACTCCTCGATCTGCCGCACAAGGATTTGCGCCGCGCCCGCGCCGCCACGCTCTCGATGATTCCAACCTCGACCGGCGCGGCAAAGGCGGTCGCACTCGTGCTGCCCGAACTGAAAGGCAAATTCGACGGCATCAGCGTCCGCGTGCCGACGCCGAACGTCTCTCTGGTCGATGTCGTGATGGAAGTCGAAAAAGAAGTAACGACTGAGGAAGTCAACACGGCCTTGAAGAACGCGGCCAACGAAGAGTTGCAAGGCATCCTCGCGTTTTCCGAAGAGCCGCTCGTCTCGATTGATTTTCGCAAGAACGACAACTCGTCTATCGTCGATGCCGAGTACACGAAAGTGATCGGCGGCAATCTCGTCAAAGTCCTCTCATGGTACGACAACGAGTGGGGCTATTCCTGCCGCGTCCGCGATTTGATCAAGTACGTCGCCGGCAAGGGATTGTAAAAAGTTTCGAGTTTCGAGTTAAAAGCTCTGAACCCGAAACTCGAAACTCGAAACTCACGATGAATAAATTATCGATCAAAGACCTCGATTTGCAGGGGAAGCGCGCCTTTATCCGTGTGGATTTCAACGTGCCGTTGAAAGATGGGAAAGTTGAAGACGACACGCGGATACGTGCGGCGTTGCCGACGATCAAGTATGCGATTGAGCAGGGCGGGCGCGTAATTCTTGCGTCGCACTTGGGCAGGCCGAAGGGCGCGCGCGCGGAGAAATACAGCCTGCGCCCGGTGGCGGAGCATTTGTCGGAGTTACTCGGCAAGCAAGGCGCTTTCGCTGAAGATTGCATCGGACCAGAAGCAAAGGCGAAGGTTGACGCGCTGCAAAATGGCGATGTGCTGCTGCTCGAAAACTTGCGCTTTCATGTCGGGGAAGAGAAGAACGACGAGCAGTTTGCGCGCGAGTTGGCAAGCCTCTGCGATGTTTATGTCAACGACGCCTTCGGGGCGGCGCACCGCGCGCATGCTTCGACTACCGGCATGACGAAATTTGTCGAGCAGGCAGCCGCCGGTCTGTTGATGGAGAAAGAGCTTGAGTATCTCGGTCGTGTCATCAATGATCCTGAACATCCGTTCGTCGCGATTCTCGGCGGCGCGAAAGTGTCAGATAAGATCGCCGTCATCGAAGCTCTGATTGAACGAAAAGTAGATAAGCTCCTGATCGGCGGCGCAATGGCTTACACGTTTTTCAAAGCGCAGGGTTTTACAATCGGCAAGTCGCTCGTCGAAGAAGAAAAGATGCCGACGGCTTTGGAGATCATCAAGCGCGCGGAAGAAGCTGGAGTCGAGTTGCTGCTGCCGACAGATCATCAAGTCGTCGATAGCTACGATCCGCTCAAGAGCAAGAAGACGATCCCCATCGAGTTCACCAACGCCGGATTGGTCGGCTGCGACATCGGCGCGGAGACTGTGCAACTCTTCTCGCGCGCCCTCGCCGACGCCAAGACCGTCATCTGGAACGGCCCGATGGGCATCTTTGAAGAGAAACAATTGGGCTTCGACGAAGGCACGGTCGGCGTCGCCCGCGCCGTCGCCGAAGCCGCAGATCGCGGCGCGACCGTCATTGTCGGCGGCGGTGATTCCGTCGCGGCAATCAACGAAGCCGGCGTCGCCAACCGCATCACGCACATCTCCACCGGCGGCGGCGCGACTCTCGAATTCCTCGCCGGCGACGAACTGCCCGGCGTCGCGGCATTGAACGACAAATAGAATATCGAGGATTAATGAAAGCCGGTTGGTTTCCTTTTGTTGTCAGGATGTTTATGCAGCACAAACGAATTGCTCTAGCGCTGTTGCTTCTTTCAACTGTCGTTAGCCTCGCTCATGCACAGTCAATTCGTAATCCAGCGTTGAGACAAGAATTGCTTGAGAGAGTGGAAGAAGATCAAAAGGCCAGAGCCGCAATACCAAACGATCCGGCGAAAATTACGCTCGCTCTGGTGACGAGCGTGCAGTCCATTGACAAAGCGAATACTGCATGGCTGAAGCAAATGATTCAGAAGTATGGCTGGCCGGGTAAAAGTCTCGTCGGCGAAGATGGCGCACATGCTGCTTGGTTGCTCGTGCAGCACGCAGACCTCGACCGTGATTTTCAAAAGTATTGTCTCAAACTAATGGAGAAAGCCGTTCAAGCCGGAGAAGCGTCGGGGGCAGATTATGCTTACCTGACGGACAGAGTCCGCACGGGCGAAGGTCAGCCACAGGTATATGGTTCGCAATTAAAATTTGTTAACGGCAAATATGTTCCATTACCAATCGAAGATGAAGCGAATGTTGACAAGCGCCGAGCGGCAGTTGGCCTGCCGTCTCTCGCGGAGTATTTGAAGGCTGCTCCCCGCTGAGATTTTTGCTGCCATATCCGTCCAACAGATTTTATGAGCCGTAAACCTATCATCGCGGGCAACTGGAAAATGTACAAGCTGATCGCCGAATCGGTGGCGACGGCGATCAGTTTGCGCCCGCTCGTGGCGAACGCGAATCATTGCGAAGTGATCATCGCGCCGGTCTTCACGGCTTTGAAGACAGTGGCGGATCGTCTGGAAGGCTCGAACATTAAAGTCGCGGCGCAGAATTGCTCGACTGAAGCGCAGCATGGAGCGCATACCGGCGAGATCGCCGCAGACATGCTGCGTGACGCCGGGGCCACGCACGTCATCATCGGCCATTCCGAGCGGCGGCAGCTTTATTGCGAGACCGATACGTTCGTCAATCACAAGACACAGTCGGCTCAGGCGGCTGGTTTGACGGTGATCATGTGCGTCGGCGAGACGTTGGCGCAACGCGAGGCGGGCGACGCGCAGAACGTCGTTAAGGGTCAGTTAGAAGGCGGCTTACGTGGGTTGACAGCCTCAGACCTCGCCCGTATCATCATCGCCTATGAGCCGGTCTGGGCCATCGGCACCGGACACACCGCGACGCCGGAACAAGCGCAAGAAATGCACGCTTTCATCCGGCGCGTTTTTGCGGAAAGGGCTTCCGCCGAACAAGCCGAAGCGTTGAGAATCCTCTACGGCGGCTCGGTCAAGCCGGACAACATCGCGGGCTTGATGAAGCAGTCCGATGTGGACGGCGCGCTTGTCGGCGGGGCCAGTTTGGACGCGGAGACTTTCGCGCAGCTCGTGAATTACCAGCGCTAAAAATTCAATTGAGGTTCATTTATTTTGGTTTACTTTTTATACGCACTTTTTATTCTGGCTTGCATCGTGATGATCATCGCCGTCCTGTTGCAGCCGGGCAAGGCGGACGCGGGCGCGTTGTTCACTAGCTCAGTGTCCAGCACAGCTTTCGGCCCGCGCGGGACACAGACGCTACTCGCGAAGATCACTATCGTCGCGGCTGCGCTGTTCATGCTCGTGGCGCTGACGTTGTCGCTGCCCGCCCTAACCGGCACGCGCTCAGTGCTGCAATCGGTCGAG
>JALZKK010000155.1 GCA_030859285.1 Acidobacteriota bacterium
CGAACAATCCCGTCTTTGTGCAGCGCGTGGACGGGCATGTGAGTTGGGCCAACTCGCTCGCGCTCAAAAAAGCCGGCGTGACGCGCGCGACCGAAGCGCCCGCAGGCGGCGAGATTTTGCGCGACTCAGCGGGCGAACCGACCGGCATTCTGAAGGAGACCGCCGCCGGCCTCGTCGGTCGCGTCGTCCCCGATCCGACGCGCGCCGAAGCGTCGCAGGCCGTCGAACTCGCGCTTCAGGAAGCGCGGCGCTTTGGGCTAACTTCGATTCACGACAACTCGCCTTACGAAATCATCGAGCTGTACCGCCAACTGCTCGCGCAAGACAAACTCACGGTGCGCGTTGCCGAATGGCTCAACTTCGAGACACCCGTCGATCGGCTGAAGCAACAACGTGATCAATTCGCTGCGCTTAAGATCGATCCTTTGCGGATTCGCCTGACGGCGTTGAAGGGTTACGTTGACGGCACGCTCGGCTCGCGCACCGCTGCCATGCTCGCGCCCTTCGCCGACGATCCCGGCAACAGCGGCATCCCGCGCCGCGCGCCGGAAGAGTTGACTAAGATGATTGTCGAACGCGACGCGGCGGGATTTCAGATTGCGCTTCACGCCATCGGAGACAAAGCAAACCGCATGGCTCTCGACGGTTTCGACGCAGCACTGAAGAAACGTGTCTCTGAGAAGCTGACAGGAGACACATCGAACAAATCGCATCTAAGTTCTGAAGGAAACCTCTTACGTCATCGCATCGAACACGCCCAAGTCATCGCGCCTTCGGACTACGCACGCTTCCGCGCGCTCGGCGTCGTCGCATCAATGCAGCCCTCGCACGCTATCTCGGATAAGCGTTGGGCGCAGGATCGTCTCGGCGAATACCGCGTGCAGGGCGCATACGCTTGGCACGCGCTCCGCACGCACAATGTCCGCGTTCCCTTCGGCACGGATTGGCCTGTCGAGCCGATCAATCCATATCTCGGCCTCTACGCCGCCGTCACTCGCCAGAGTACAGACGGCCAACCGCCCGGCGGTTGGTGGCCCCAAGAGCGCCTCTGGATTCAAGAAGCCATTCGCTGCTACACGGCAGAGCCGGCCTACGCTTCTTTTGAAGAGAACGAGAAGGGGCAGATCAAACCGGGAATGCTCGCCGACATGGTGATTCATTCGCGCGATCTACTGACAATCAAGCCAGAAGAGATTTTGCAGACCGCAGCCGTGATGACGATCTTCGGCGGGCGCGTGGTACACGAACAAGGAGCGCAGCCCCGCAGGGGCGACATTCAATAGCCGGCGGCAACGCCGCCGGAACACGCCGCCAATCAACCTCGACCCTGAAAGGGTCGAACTCTCAACGCGGAGCGAATGACATGGCACAGACGCTCGTCAGCCTGCTTACTCATATCGTGTTTTCAACTAAACATCGTGAAGACCTCATCACGCCGACGGTCGAGCCGCACTTGTACGCCTATCTCGGAGGCATCACAAAGGATTACGGCACGCAACTGTTGGCGGCTGGCGGCACGGCCAATCACGTTCACCTGTTGGTTTCACAATCAAAGAATATGGCCTTGAGCGATCTGCTCGAAGAGATAAAGAAAAGCTCTTCCAAGCGGATCAAAACACAGGGCGCGGAGTTTGCCCGGTTTCACTGGCAAGACGGTTACGGCGCGTTCAGCATCGGCGCGTCACAGATTCCGGCAGTCCGAACTTACTTGGCACGGCAGAAACAGCATCACCGGAAGATTTCATTTCAAGAAGAGTTTGTCGCACTGCTTGAGAAGTACGGAATCGAGTATGACGAACGATATTTGTGGAATTGATGTGAAGCGAGTACGACCCCTTCAGGGCCGGATCGGTTACGCTGCCTGATCCGGCGGCGTTGCCGCCGGCTATTGAATTTATGCCCTTCGGGCATGAAGACATAAGGACATGAAGCGATAATCTTCGACGGGCGCGTGGTGGACGAACGGACGATCAAGTAGCTAATTCAAAATGTCTGAACAGTTGAAAATCTCCTTGAGCTTACCGCTTGCCTTGCTTGCGTGCGTGCTTTCCGCCTGTTCACGCGAGCAATTAAAAACTGAAGCGCAGGAACCCGCCCGTCAGGTCGCAACACAGCAACCAAGTCCTCCGGCTGCTGCGCCTCAAGCGACATCCTCGCTATCGTCTCCCGCTGTTCAAGCCAAGCAAGAGCCAGTCAAAGGTTTTGTCAAAATGGAGCGCGGGCTTCAGTTCATTGAAAAAAGGATTGAGGAGAAAAACGAAAAATACAAATATCGAATCAATTTCACTTATCCGCAGCTACAGGCGCTGATCACCCGCACGCTGAGAAATTCAATCGACTTGTCACTGCGTTGGTCATGAAAGAGATCAAAGATTTCAAAGGCTTTCGGCATGGCCCACCGGAGAAACGGCCCGCCCATTGGGAAGATGTCTTTGATTACGTGAGCGGCAGTTATGATGTGATTTATGCGACCGATGATTTAATCAGCATCCGTTTTACTGCTGACACTTACGGTTGGGGCGCGGCTCATGCTGTACAGTTTTACCGTGTCATCAACTTCGACCTAAAAACCGGCAGACCAGTAAATCTTTCACGCCTCTTCAAGCCGCGCTCAAACTATGTGCAAACGCTTTCCGCTTATTGCTATGACGATCTCAAAAAACAGATTAACTATGTGCTTGAGGATAACTTCGAGAGGGAAATCAAAAATGCTCTCCAAAACTGGAATGTCACTGAGAAGGGACTACTGATCAATTTTGAAGAATGTCAGGTAGCCGGCTGTGCGGCTCACGAATTGGAAGTAGTCGTTCCCTATATTGAAATCAAAGAGATGCTTGCTCCTTCAAGCGTCATATCTTCCATTACACAAGCCGCGCAAGTCTGAAGTCTAAGAGTTACAACGCCATGATCCAAAATCTCCGCCGCCATTTGCTCTTAGGTCTGTTTTTTCTTTTCTCTATCGTTCTTCCCGCGCAAGTCAATGCCGTGTGGCGCACGGCAGGCAATGTCGTCGGCGTTGAGCGGAAAACCGATGGCGTCGTTTTAACTTTGTCGAGCGGGGCGCGCGTTGGTGTGACGTTTTTTGATCTGGATGTGGTGCGCGTGCGGCTTGCGCCGAGGGGTGTGTTCGAGCGGGATTTTTCGTATGCCGTGTGGTCGAGGGATCGGAAGACGGTGGCGGCGGTGGTGCGTGAGGCGCGGGATCGGATCGAGATTACGACGCGGGTTGAGGGGCCGAAGATTGTGATCACGCGCCGTCCGTTTTTGGTGAGCGTGTTTGACGCGCGGGGGCAGTTGATCGTTGAGGATGACAGGGCGCATCCGGCGGCGGTTGATCTTGAGAGTGGCGCTATTGAGGCGTCGAAGCGGCGGGATCATTTGGAGATGTATTACGGCTTCGGGGAGAAGGCGTTTAATTCTCTGTCGCGGCACAATCAGCGGATGGTGATGTGGAACTTCGACACTTACGGTTATCCGGTGGGGCTTGATCCGATTTATCAATCCGTGCCGTTCTTCATCGCGCTCCGGCAGGGCAAGGCTTACGGCGTCTTTTTCGACAACACGTACCGGACTTACTTCGACATGGGCAAGACCGATCCCGCGCGCTACACGTTCGGCGCGCCGGGCGGCGAGTTGAATTATTACGTCTTCACGGGCGGGAAAGAGCGCACGCCGCAGAAAGTTTTAGAAGATTACACGCTCTTGACGGGGCGGATGCCGCTGCCGCCGTTGTGGTCGCTCGGTTATCAGCAGTCGCGTTGGTCTTATTACCCGGCGGCGCGCGTGCGCGAGATCGCGCGAGGCTTTCGTGAACGGAAGATTCCGGCGGACGTGATCTATCTCGACATCGATTACATGGACGGCTACCGCGTCTTCACTTGGGACCGGAAAGGCTTCGCCGATCCGCCGAAGTTGTTGCGGGATTTGCGCGAGGACGGCTTTCGCACTGTCTTGATCATCGATCCGGGCGTAAAGGTTGACGAGAAGTATGCTGTCTATCGCGAGGGCCGCGCGGGCAATTATTTTCACAGAGACGCCGACGGCAAAGAGTTTCAATCGCGCGTGTGGCCGGGCGTCTGCGCGTTTCCCGATTTCACGAACCGGCAGGCGCGCGACTGGTTCGGTTTGTTGCATCGCAAACATTTGGATGAAGGCGTCAGCGGTTTCTGGAACGACATGAACGAGCCAGCGACGTTCCCGCCCGACAATCTCCCACCGCAGCCGGACATTTATCACGACCCGGAGCGCACTTTCCCGCTCACCGTCAGACACGCAGGCGACGGGCAGCCCGGCGATCACGCGCGTTATCACAACGTCTATGGAATGCAAATGGCGCGGACGACTTTTGAAGCATTGCGGAAACTGCGGCCCGACGAGCGCCCGTTCGTGTTGACGCGCGCGGGTTATGCAGGGGTCCAACGCTACGCCGCCGTCTGGACGGGCGACAACGCGCCGTCGTGGGCGCATCTGCAATTGACGATTCCGATGTTGACGAACATGGGCGTCTCCGGCATGGCGTTCGTCGGCGCGGACGTGGGCGGCTTCTCCGGCAACGCTTCCGCCGAACTCTACGCGCGCTGGCTGCAAGCCGCCGCGCTGACGCCTTTTTTCCGCTCGCACATCGGCAAAGATTTACAAGACCGCGAGCCGTGGTCATACGGCCCGGGGTGGGAAAAGATCAACCGCCGCACGATTGAGTTGCGTTATCAATTGCTGCCTTACATTTATTCGCTCTTCCACGAACACGAACGCACCGGTGCGCCCATCATGCGCCCGCTCTGGTTCAACTATCCCGAAGCTGTCAGGACTTACACCACGCCGGCCAACTTTGATGAGCAGTACATGATCGGCACGGATTTACTCGTCGCGCCCGTGATGAGTCCCGGCGAAATCAAGCGCGCCGTTTATTTTCCCAGCAAGGGCGCAGCGTGGATCGATTGGTGGACGGGCGCGCGTTACGTCGGCGACTCGACGAAAGAGATTGATGCGCCCATTGATCGCCTGCCGATCTTTATCCGCGCCGGCGCGAGTATTCCAATACAACCCATCGTCCAACACACTGGCGAGATGGCGCACGCTCCGCTCGGCCTCGTCGTCGCACTTGGCGCGGCAGGGCAGAGCAGTTTTTATCAAGACTCCGGCGAAGGCTATGCCACCCAACGCAACGGCTGGCGCATCACCGAAGTCACGCAAAACGCAAACACGATTCGCCTCAAACATCTCGGCTACGAAGCGGGCCGCCCCGTCACCTTCATCGAACTCTCCGGTGTTGCAACCAAGCCTAAAGAAATCCGCGCCGACGGGCGGGAAGTCAAAGACATCTTATTTGACAAAGACGCCAAGCGTTTGCGCTTCAAGCTGCCGGAGCAGGGCGCGAGCGAGATCGAGATCGCGCAATGAAGAGCAAGGATGAAGGATGAAGCAAAAGCCGAATGGGTGGGTCTTGCTTCATCCTTCTGCCTTCATCCCGCATCCTTGCTCTCGTCGGGCTACTGTCTTTCCTTAAGCATCACGACTTCGCCATCCACGACGCGCGAGATACTGGCCGCCGCATCACATGGGTGATGCGGCGGCCTTGCCGGGACAACTCAGCCCATTCGCTTTCCTTCTTTGGATTCTGCTCGACGAGAAGGAGGCGTGTCCCCACGTCTATCGCAACGGTAATTTCAGTTGCTATTAACTGAGACTTCTCTCCGACATCCAGAGACAAGCCCAACAAGTCGATGGAAGGGACGGCGCGGGAGCGTGCCTGTCATCTTGCGTCCTTCGTCGTGAGTTTCGCCCGTCGTGCGCCGCCCCTCATCTCCAACGCTCGGCGGCTTCGCCTGACACACAGCAAATGCGAATCTCGCCTTCACGAAAGAGTTGCTTGACACCGCGCGCGCCCGTTCTCCATAATCCCAGAGGGGCATGAGCCGCTCCGGCCCGCGCAGGGGCGACTGGTAATGGCCGCCTCATCCGATCAAGCCAAACGCGACACGCGCCCAGAAGATACCGGGCAGCCACATATACGCCGCCCGGCCCACACTCAGCAGACACACTTCAAGCAGTGAAACGGAGGACAGGAAGGTGACAGGAAGCGAAGACTTAGGACAGAGTTTGCGCGCCGAGTTGGAGAGCTATCTCGACCGGCGGTTGAATGCTCTGCAAGACGAGATCGTGCGGCTGCACAGCCAGTTGAACGAAGCGTTCACGCGGCTGGCCGAGCGCGTGGAGAGTGAGCGGCAGGCCGATCCGTCGATCACGCAAGCCATCTCCGAACATCTGCGGAGCGCCGCTTCGCACGGCGACATGGCGGGGTCGATGACCGACGTGGCGCTGATCAAAGCCGCCATCGAAGACATCAACGAGCAGGGCACGCAGGCCGACGTTCTCAACACGCTGGTCAATCGCGCTTCCTCGTTCGCGCCGCGCATCGCCTTCTTCGTCGTCAAGAACGAACACGCGACGGGCTGGCGCGCGCGCGGCTTGGAAGGCACGGTCGGCGACGAAGCGATCCGCGAGATTTCCCTGCCGCTCTCTTCCGAGACGCTGTTGAGCCGCGCCGTCAACTCGCGCTCGTCTTGGAGCGGTGCGCCCGGCGCGAACGCTGGCGATCACGATTTGATCAATAACTTCAGTGACGAACCGCCCGCGCGCATCGTCTCTATCCCGCTCGTCGCACGCGAAAAGGCGGTCGCCGTCCTCTACGCCGACAGCGGCAGTCTGGACGCCGAGGCCGTCAACCTCGAAGCCTTAGAGACGTTGGTGCGCGTCTCCGGCATGGCCGTCGAACTGCTCGCGAGCAAGCGTGTCAGCACGCCAGCCGCCGCTGCTGCTGCTCCGGCAGTGCAACCGAGCGTGCCGGCGGAGGCCGCCGCTGCGCCGCAAGCGGAAGAAGTGGCGGAACCGGCGGAGGCCGCTGTCGAGAGCCAGCCGGAAGCAGCAGCGGTCGAAGCTGCGCCCGAAGCCGCGCCGAAGCCCGTCCCCGTGATGGAAGCTCCGGCGATTGCAGAAGAGACTCCCGCCGCTGTCGCACCTACGCCAGAGCGAGAGACGCCTGCCGCGCCGGAGTCGTTTCCAACTGAACCGTCACCGGCTCGCGTCCGAGACAGATCGCCCGAAGCGCGACAGCCGGCCTTCAGCCCCGCCGTCGACGGCTCGCCGATGCCCGCGCTGGCCTCAATGTCGCCGGCCATCGATCCGCTCGCGCCGACGCAGACCGTCGCCTCTGGCCCGCTCGGCACGAAGCGCCGTTGGGGACAGGTGGACACCGAACTGCCCATCGAAGTCAGCGAGGACGAACGCCGCTTTCA
>JALZKK010000165.1 GCA_030859285.1 Acidobacteriota bacterium
GCGCAAGGCCATGCGGTCGAGCAGCGTCAGCAAATCTTCCAGAAGCTGCCACGCGCCCTTGCGCTCGTTGATGAAACGGTTAGTAGGCATGAAGTAGAAGTCAGAAGCCAGAAGCCGGAAGTCAGAAGAAAAAGCCAAAGAGCGAATTCGATGATAATCTATCTGTGTTCATTCTGGCTTCTGACTTCTGACTCCTGACTTCTGTGCTTATGGATCGACTCGTCGAGTGTGTACCAAACTTCAGCGAGGGGCGCAAGACGGAGACAGTCGCGCGTTTGTGCGACGTGATCGAGTCGGTCGGGCGCGCATGGGTGTTGGACACGCACGTCGATGCAGATCATAACCGCTCGGTGATCACTTTTGTGGCGGAGCCGGAATCGGTGGTCGAGGCGGCGGTGCGGGCGGCGCGGGTGGCCGTTGAATTGATCGATCTGCGGCGGCATGTGGGACAGCACCCGCGCATCGGTGCGTTGGATGTGTTGCCGTTCGTGCCGGTGCGGGGCGTGGAGATGGCGGTGTGCGTCGCGCTCGCGCATGAGGCGGGCGAGCGGATTTGGCAAGAGTTGGGAGTGCCGGTCTATTTTTACGAGAGCGCGGCGCGCAGAAGCGAGCGCGCCAATTTAGAGAATGTGCGCCCGCGCGGCGGCTTCGAGTTGTTGCGTGAAGAGATCGGCGTGCGGCCTGAGCATGCGCCGGATGAGGGCGAAGCGCGGCTGCATGAGTCGGCGGGCGCGTGCGCGGTCGGCGCGCGGCCTTTGCTCGTCGCCTACAACGTCAACTTGCAGACGGCGGAAGTCGAAATCGCACGGCGGATCGCGCGGGCGGTGCGCGGGCGCGACGGTGGGCTGCGTTATCTGAAGGCGCTCGGCTTCGAGTTGCCGGGACGCGGGCTGACGCAAGTCTCGATGAATCTCGTGCGCTTCGAGCGGACTTCGCTGCATCACGCTTTCGCGGCGGTGAAGCAGGAAGCCGCGCGTTGGGGTGTCGCGGTGGTGGGCAGCGAGATCGTCGGATTGGTCCCCCAAGCCGCGTTGGACGCGGCGGCGGAGTATTGCTTGCAAATCGAGAATTACGGGCCGGAGTCGGTGTTGGAAAATCGGATCGCGATAGCGTTCAAGCGCGAGCGCGGCGCGGCGCGGCAAGCGCCAGCGTCACCTGTCCCCTCGCCTTCTGCGAACCCTTCCGCCTTCTCTGGCGACATCTCCGGCGGCGGTGTCGCGGCGGCACACGCGGCAGCGCTCGGCGCAGCGCTCGGCGCGGCGGTGGCGCGCTTGATCGGGCGCAAGGGGCGGCAAGAATTGGCGCGCGAAGCGCAGGATGCGTTCGCAGAACTCGAATCTTTGCGGGCGCGTCTGGCGGGGGCGGCAGAGGCTGATGCGGCGGCTTTCGCGCGCGTCTTGGCCGCACGGCGGCTGCCGTCTGCGGATGAGGAAGAGCGGCGGTTGCGTGCGAACGCTGTGGAAGCCGCGCTCAAAGGCGCGACGATGGTGCCGCTCGAAGTGGCGAAAGTGGCCGTGCAGATCGGCGAACTGATCGAAGCGCTCGCGGAGTTGGGCGATCCCGGCTGGCTGTCAGACTCGGCGGCGGGCGCGCAGTTCGCGCTTTCGGCTGTTGTCGCCGCGCGCTATAACGTACTGGTCAACACGGCGGAGATCGCGGATGAAGAGTTCGTCACAGAACAACGCGCCCGCTGCGCCGAGCTACTTGAGCGCGCCCGCGAGATCGTCGCCGCCGTCGAAGCCATGTTGCTGGAGACGATGAAATAAAAGCTGGTTCAAAGTTCAAAGTTCAAAGTTTGAAATTCGAGCTTTGAACCTTAAACTTCAACGATGACAGACGAGCGACGGAAATATCCGCGTAAGAGCGTGTCGATGGAAGTGCGTTGGGGAGGGATGGCCGGAAAGTACATGGCACGTGTTTCCGACATTAGTCTCGGCGGCTGTTTCATCGACACGATTGGGAAGGCAGAGACCGGCGAGCATCTGTCTTTCTCGATCCTGACCCCGCGCGGCGAGTGGCTCGCGCTGCAAGGCTGTGTCGTGGCTTACGATCCGAACGTCGGTTTCAGTGTGATTTACGAAGCACTCACCCCGGAACAGCGCGACGCAGTTGAAATTCTCTTTAACTCTCTCCCTTAATACACTTAACCTGTTGCGCGATAAGATTTGAGAGCCTTCTACCAGATGGCTCTCAGACCCACTCCATTGACGTTGACCGCCGCTTTTGAAGTCGCGGATTGAAGGGCAAACTGGTTTTCTAATCCGCAATCCGCAATCCGCAATCCGCATTCGTGATGAGGCGGTAGCCGACGTTGACCATCGTTTCGATGTGGAGGCCGAAAGGTTCGAGCCGGCGGCGCAGGCGATAGATGTGGACGTGGAGGCTTTCGGGATTGAACCCGACGCTGTCCGGCCAAGCGTGCTGCCAGATTTCTTCGGACGGCACGATGCGCTCAGGATTGCGCGCAAGCCGCGAGATGATCAGAAACTCCTTGCGCGGCAGCGGCAGCGGCTGACCGGCGCACGCGACGTAATAGTTGTCGTGTTCGACGCGCAATCGCCCGTCGTCGTAAATGTTCGCGGCTTGCGGCGCGAGATTTTCCTGTGCGTCAGGTGCGAGAGGAATCATCTCTGAATTCATAAAAGCGGTGATAAGTGACGAGCGCAAGAAAGCTGCGACGGGTGACGAGTGACAAGATCGGGAGCTTCTATCTTGAGCTTCTCACTTGTCACTCGTCACTCGCTACGGTTCTTAAAACTTGAACTTCGCTCCGAACTGAATGACGCGCGGGCCGCCGATGGTGTTGGTGATCGTGCCGATGTCGTTTGTTTCTGAGAGATCGCTGTTCGGGTTAGCGAAGTTGACGTTGTTGAAGAGGTTAAAGGCATCGGCGCGAAGCTCGATGCTCGTGTTTTCGGTGATGCGCGTAGTCTTCGACAAACTCAGGTCGAAGCGTTTCTGAGTCGGTCCGCGCAGAATGTTTCTGCCGAGATTGCCGAACTCGCCGAGCGGAGAACACAAAGCGTCAGTGTTGAAATACTGCTCGGTCGGGTCTGAGCCTCGCTGCCGCAGTTGATCGAGCGTGCCGCAGAGATTCGGGCGTCCGAAACCGGCGCGGTAGAAGCCGCCGGAGCCGGCGCGGATGCCGGGAATCGGGTTGTTCGGATCAACAACGAATTGTGAAACGCTGGTGATCTCCGGCTCCGGCGAGAAGATGCTGAAGGGCGTGCCGGATTGCGCTTGCAGGAAGCCGGCGAGTTGGAAGCCGGTCAGGAAGCGCGAGGTGCGCCCGAAGGTCGGGATGTTATAGACGAAACTCGCGCTGAAGCGGTGCGTGCGGTCGAAGTCGGACAGCCCCTTGTTGGCGGATGTGTTGCGCGAATCGTTCTGCACGGTGAATCCGGCGTTCGGCACGTCGGGGCGTCCGCCGCCCGCCGTCGAGCCGGGATCGGTGGAACTCGTGTCGATGGACTTCGAGAACGTGTAGGACGTGTTGAACTGAAATCCGCGTGAAAGGCGGCGCTGAAAGTTGACTTGCAGAGAGTTGTAGCTTGAGAACCCTGTGGATTGCAGCAGCAGCGCTTCAGGAATGTTGAGACCGAGGAGCGGTCCGCGCGCCTCGAAGCCGAGGAGCGTTCCGCCGCTGACCGCGCCGGTCGTCGCATTGCGCGTTGACGGCGTACTCAAGTTGAAATCCACCGGATTGCCAGTGACGACGTTGGCGAAACCGAAGGCGATGCCGCGACCGCGCTCGCGCTCCGTCGAAGCGTTACGCAACGGCCCGTTCGGGAAGAGTTGGGCGACGTTCTCGCCGCGTGAAAGTGCGCCCTGAAAGGCGGCGTTATACGATTCGTTGAAACGCCGGAAGATATAGTCGGGCGTATTGGGGTCGTTCAAATTGTAGCCTTGATTGAGGGCGATGGCTTGCAAGAGTTTCGTTCCCTTGGTGCCGACGTAGCGCACTTCAAGCAAGGTGTCGCGCGTCAGCTCATACTGCACGCCGAGGTTGTACTGCTGGATGTAAGGCGTCCGCAGGTCGCGGTCAATGGCGCGAAACTCGAACGTCTCAGCGACGTTGCCCGTGACTGGCGCGCCGGTCGCCAAGTCGCGGGGATTAGCTGCGCCGTTGGCGTCGCGCACAACGGTTGTCGCGTCGCGGATGACATACGAGCCGCCCGCCGCGCCGCCGCCCGTAGGCGTAAACACGAGGCGGTTCGGCAGATACCGGTTGAGTCCGAGGTTCGGGTTCTGCTGCGAGAACGCGCCGCCGACGCCGGTCACCGGATCGCGCGGGCCAAGAAGGTTAATCGCGCGCGCCGGAGCAGTGACTTCGACTTCGCGCAGGAACGGGTAGTTGCTGAAAATCGTGTTAATGAACGCGGTCGAAGGTCGGTCGAAAAAGATGCCGTAGCCGCCGCGCAGCACGAGCTTATCCTTAAAGCGCGCCGGGCTGTAAGCGAAGCCGAAGCGTGGCGCGAAGTTATTGAAGTCCTGACCGTTCAAGGTGTGCTTGTTGTCCACGACGGTCGTTGCCGCAATCGCTTCGTCCACCGCCGCGAGTCCCGTCGGGCGCACATTATTGGGAATGATAAAGGCGTTCGACGGGTTCTCCGTATCGGTGACGAGCGCCGGATCGAAGTTGCCGATGCGCCCGTTTTTCTCTTCCGGCAAGCCGAAAAATTCGTAGCGCAAGCCCAGATTCATCGTCAGGCGCGAGGTGAGCTTGAAGTCGCTGGCGATGTATGCGCCGACATCGTTGAAGCGAAACTCCTTCTGCGTGACGCCGAACTGCGTGTCGGCTTCGGTTGCGCGTCCGGCGAGGAACTGCGTGAAGTTCTCAAACTTCTCAAACTCGGTCGCCTGCTCTTCCGGCAAATTGGTGTCATAGGCTTGCCGCTTGAAGTCACCGCCGAAGCGCAGCGTCTGCCTGCCCGTCACGAACGTGACGTTGTCGGAGAAGCTGAAGGTGCGCTGGGCGCGCTGGTTGAACGAATCGTTCGGACCGCCGAACGAGAAGTTAGCGATTTCGTTGCGCCCGATGAAGTGACCTAAGCGGCGCGTCCCCGGACTGTCGTCGAAGAAGAGCGCGGGGTTGTCAATGCCGAACTGCTCGCTGGTGATCTCAAGGAACGGGTCGTCGAGCCGGCGCGAGTTGTTCAAGGAGAAGTAGCCGAAGCGTACTTCGTTGATGAGTCGCGGGCTGAAAATATGCGTGTCCGCAATCGCCAGCGTGCGGTTGCGGTCGGCGCGGCGTAAGACGAACGGCGAAGCCAAGCTGGAAGGATCGGGGAACGGGTCTAAGCCGGGGAAGTCGGCGAAGAAGAACGTGCCGCTCAAGCGATTGTTGGTCGTCAGTTGCCCGTCGAGCTTGAGTGTGAATTGATCCTGCTCAAACTCGGCGGGAAAGACGTTGCGTTGCTCGACGAGCGGGTTGCCGCCGAGGAAGTCGCCGCGCGTGATGTCGCGCCGTGTGGCGTCGCCTACGGTGCGGTCCGGGCGCGAGAGGCGAATGGCATTGGCACGCGGGCTGGGGATGATGAAATCGCCGGTCGCCGGATTCATGGTGTTAAGGAGCGCGAGCGTGAGCGGCGAGATTTGCGCTTCGGTGAGTTGAAAATTAGGGTTCAACTGGCGGAACGCGGCAACCACGTTAGCTGCCGTGCGCGGTCCTTGGATCAGACCCAAAGCTGCCGGAAGCACTGTGCGGCTTGATGCGGTCGGAACAAACGCGGTGTTCGCCTGTGTGCGCTGGTAGCCGCCGAAGAAGAAGAACCGATCTTTGACGACCGGCCCGCCGATGGTGAAGCCGCCTTCATTGCGGCGCGCGCGCGGACGCTCGATGCCGTCGCGGTTGAAGAAGAAGTCGTTGGCGTTGAATTTCTCGTTCTGCACGAAATAGTAAACCGAGCCGTTGAAATTGTTTGTGCCGGAACGGGTGATGAGTTGAAAGTTGCCGCCGCCCGAACGACCCGTTGAGGCATCGTACAGGCTCGTTTGCAGCTTGACTTCGGAAAGCGTCTCTGGCGCGGGAGCGATGTTGTCTGTCAGAGACCCTTCATTCGACGTGATGTTGGTCGCGTCAATGCCATTGAAGAAGAGGCTCGTCGAGGTCGTGCGCGTGCCGTTCACTGACGGCGAGATGTTGCCGTTACTGTTGACAGCCACGGGCGGCAAGTCTGCGCTAACACCCGCCTCGGTCGAGAGCAAGTGTGTGAAGCTGCGAGTCGAGGTCGGAATCTGCACGAGTTGTTCCGCCGTCACTTGGCGCGAGACGGTGGAAGTTTCAGGCGTCACCAGTTCCGTGCCTTCGGTGATCGTCACCGTCTCGGCGACTTCGCCCGGCTCCAGCACGGCCTCAACCGTGCGCGGGACGGCGGCTTCAACCTCCACGTTGTCTTTAACAAGTGTCTTGAAACCGGCGCGCTCAAAAGTCACCTGATACATACCGACGGGAAGGACGGGAACTGTCCAGCGTCCCTCTCCGTCAGTAGTGACTGTGCGCGTCAGTCCCGTCGCGGGATTATTTACGGTGACGCTCACGCCGGGGGCGACAGCGCCGGTTGCGTCGGCGACGACGCCGTTCAAGCTGCCGTTAGCGCCTTGCGCCCAAGCCTGCGACGGCATTAAGAGCAGGCTGCAACTGAGGGCCATCGCCCAGAGCCAGAGACCAACGCTCGCACGTCGTTTGTGTATCGCACGCTGCGAATTACTGAATTGCATATCTTCTCCTGTCGAGTTGCGTAAGTTGGGGCTGCGCGTCGCGCCGACGAACTGTGTAGCGCGACGCTCAACGAAAGATTGCGCTACGAGCATCATTAACCTTAGTCAGTCCATGAATGCGCGAGGTCGAGCAAATTAAAGAGGCACGATACTGAGCGGACGTTAAAGCGGCGTGAATCCCAGCTTAAATGTTTGTTAACTCGGGCTGGATGGGGAAGACGTGTCTTGTCAATGGTTACATGACTTGCTCGCTCACCGATTGTGCGAGCGTTGTGCGAGACTCCCCGGAAAGTAGCCGGTCGAGGCTGTCAGAGGCCGTCTCGCGCATTACCGGAAGGACTTTCGTGTAAACGTCCTTCGTGAAGTCAACTTTCGTGTGGCCCGTCAAATCGCTAATCACTTTGTCGCGCTCACCGGCCATGAACTGCAAGGTGGCATAGGTGTAGCGCAGGGAGTAGAGCGTGAAGTGCGGCGCGAGGCCCGCACGTTTGAGCAAACTGCGGAGCCGACTCTGCTCCAGCCACTCCGCCGACTGCGGCGCGCCATGATTGGTCGGGAAGACGAGGTTGAAGTCGGCCCACTCCGCCCCCGCCATCCGCCGCCGGGAGTCAACGAGCTTTTCGAGGCGCAGCAACTCGTGGTAGAGCCACGCCGGGAACGGCACATCGCGCTGCCCTTTCTTCGTCTTCGGCGCGGGGAAGACCCAGCCGCCGCGTAACTTAAACGCCACCTGCCGCACCCGGACCAGTCCGCGCTCGGCGTCGCCACGAGTGATGAGTTCAAGATGCTGCCGGGGCAAGCCTAAATACTCGCCGGGCCGCAGCCCGGACAGCACGGCGAAGGCGAAGATCAGATCGTCGGGGTCGAGCAGCGCAGCTTCGATGAAAGCGCGCGCCTCGTCAACGTTCATGCAGTGGGCGAGCGTGCGCTGCAATGCGCGTATGAACCTCGCGCGTCTCGCCGTCGAAACGAGCGCGCCCATACAGGACGCCTAGAGCATCTTGAAAGCCTTGCGTGTTGGGCGACTTGCTTTCCATCTCATAAAAGCGGCACATCAACCAGTCACGAAAGCCGCGCGATTTCAGAGGCCACGTCTCAAGGTGTCCGCCGATCTCGACACTCGCATATGCCTCGTTATCCGCTGTGTGAAAAAACTCGGCTTCGCTCGCCAGTTCTACTAAGATTGTCGCTTGTGATTTACGTTCCGGCTTTGTCTCGGCGTCCTTCCTGGTGCGGTCGGAAAAAACATAGGCCGGGTCTTCCGGCGCATAGCGCGAAACGCTGTTAGCAATCTTCCGCACATCGGCATCAGCGAGAGGCGGCGAGCAGCGCGCTTCGTTCTCTACCACTAGAGCAGCGTAGATCGCCGCTTCCGTCATCCCGCGCCGGCGCATCGAACCAGCGAGACTCGTTAGAGTTTGGTTGCGCCGGCCTTCGCCAATTTCGCCCTCAGAAGTGTGGCTCGTGTCACGAGGAGTGTGTGTGTCAGCAGGTGAAGTGACAAGCAATTGCAGCCAGTCTGGGGCATCGGGAATGGCATCATACTCACTGCCCCATGCGTAAGTTTGCCCGCTCGCATGAAGTGAAGGCGCGGCGACGATGTAACCACCATCGCCTTTTACATCGAGGCCGGAACTGAGCGCGTGCGCCGATGATTTGATCTTGCCGCCGGGGTGTTTGAACAGCAAGTGCCATCCGCCGCCGCCCGTCTTCGCCCAGACGCTCTGCGCGAACTTACCATGTTGCGCGAGTAAAGTTTTCAGACTCTCAGAGCCGCCCGATCTAGGGTCAACGTCCAAGACGAAGAAGCCGGAGGCCGCGCCGGTAGCGATGCCGATATTTGCGTCCGGCCATTGGCGGAACCACTGGCGGATTGTCGCTTCGTCCGTCGTCGCATCTTTCAGCCCATTCATTGTGCGCGGATGTTTGCCGACGTTGCCGCAATCCTTGTGGCAGGAACAGCGACCTTGCGGGTCGGGCGTGTGGAGCGGAAAGACGTGAAAGCCACGCTCCGCATAATCGAGTGCGGATTGAAGTATCTGCGGCGCGCTCATTTTTGCCGCCTCCGTCGCGCACGGTTGCGCTCGATGCGGTCTTGCTCGTCCGCATGACAAGGTTCGCAGACAGGCGCGAAAACCCAGCCACGCACCGGGCGAAACTGGCGACAGTGCGCGCAGGTTTCCGTACGCTGGCACGTTTGCAGTGGCCTGCTAGAATCCGGCGTGAACGCACTTGAGTTTTCAGCGCCCGCACACGTCGTTGCGGGGGGTGCGGGCACTGACGAATTGACTATCGGTAAAAACTGTTGTATTAATTTACTCATCACACAAAACTTCTCGGCTCGCAAAAGCCGGAAACTGCGAAGGCTCGAAAAAATTCGAGCCTTTATCTGTTTAAGGGCTAAACCACTTTGACTGAAGGAACGCCTTCGCGACGCTCGCAACTAAGCAGAAATTCCTCAATGAACTCACGCCGGTAAAAAATTCTGCGCCCGATTTTGAGATATGGGAGCACCCCGCGTTTACGCAGGAGCCACTTTGTTGTGCGTAGGAGCGGGAAATCTTTATCCGCGATCAGTTCTACAATCGCTTCGCTCATTTTCGCCTCCTCGAATGTTTAGGGCCGTGCTGAACGGGTT
>JALZKK010000175.1 GCA_030859285.1 Acidobacteriota bacterium
GTTCATAACGATATTGGTGAAAACAACGCAGATTGCTCATCATCTCTTGCGTTTGCAACACCCGCAAAGGTCTGTTTCGGCGTTTGTCCGAAGCCGTGCGAACTGCCCAGAGATGTTCGGAGCAAGCCAACGTGCTTGCTCCATCGGTCATTGTCACCCGGCATATTAATTTTTTACCTTGCGGAAAAACGCCGATCACTTCGGTCGGATTTCCGTCAGAACCGATGGCGAAATCACCGGGCTTGAGGCTGCCTATCGTGCGCCAGCCTGTCGGAGTCAGAACGTGACTGTGCAAAGGCTGCGCCCTTCCGCGCATGAAGGCCAGCGGCGCGACTTCGATGACGCGCTTCTCCAACAACTTTGTCACGCGCTCGGCGTCGATCAGATCGAAGAGCGCGTCATAGAGCGGGCGCAAATACGGATCGACCTTATCTTGCAAATCACCCGGCAGAAACCCCAACTTCTCACCCGCCTCGACCGCCGGGCGGGCCAGCACGATCCGGCTCACCTGCTTCTGCATCAAGGCTTGCACCGCCATTGCAACTCCCAAATAGGTCTTGCCCGTGCCGGCGACTCCGATACCGAAGACTACGTCGCTATTCTGGATGGCTTCGATGTAGCGGCGTTGGTTGGCGGATTTCGGGGCGACTTGTTTTTTGCCTGACGGGTTGAAGCGGGCTTTGGTGAAGTAGTCGCGCAAAGAATAGGCACGGTCTTCGGCGATCTGGGCGAAGGCTTCACGCAGTTCGCGGTCGGTGAAGGTTTTGCCTTCGCCGAAGAGGTGCGCGAAATCTTCGAGGATACGCTCGACGGTCTCGACATCTTTGGGATCGCCGTCAACCGTCAGGTCTTGGCCGCGCGCGTTGATGCGGACATCCAGCAGTGATTCCAGATATTTGATGTTCTGGTCGTGGACGCCGAATAGCGTCTCAATTCCTCTTGGCGGAAGCTCGATCTTTTTCAATAGAGTAGCGCAATCTCCTTACCGCGCGTGAAGATAAACAGCCGTCGGGGATGTTGGTTGTGGGAAGGTTTCGTGTGTTCGCATCTTTCAGCGTAAAACGCTACTACAAGGCTTTTGCCGTGTCAACGAGGTTGCTACACCAAGGCACGCCTTCCGGCGTCGCGCCTTGACACCCCTCTGTTCGCTACCTATACTCTGCCCTTTGCGTAACGGCGCAGACTTCCCACTGAGCGATCCGGCGCAGATAAAATAAACAACTTAAATTAGTTTGGTAATCGACGGAGACCGAAGGAAATGCCCAATCATCAATCAGCAGAAAAGCGGATGCGGCAGAACGAGCGCCGCCGTCTAGTCAACCGCGGCAACCGCACGCGTATGCGGACACAAATAAAGAAACTGCGCGCCGCGCTCTCAGCGGGCGACACGAGCGCGCTACAAACGGCGCTGGCCGAAACGGTTTCGGTGATCGATAAGTCCGTGCAGAAAGGCGTGCTGCACCGCAACGCCGCTGCGCGATACAAGTCGCGGCTGACAGCCCGCGTCAATCAACTGGCGAAGTAGGAATCTTAGAGAACTTAGATCAAGCAGCGAGGCGGATCGTCAATGCGATCCGCCTCGCTGCTTTTTGTTTGGCTGGCTGAAAGTAAGGAGGCGCAGCTTGGCTGATAAACTGCATAGCACAAAAACCTATCGCACCGTCGGAGAGATCAAAGAGATCGTGCGGAAGTTCGAGACGTGCATCATTGCGCCGTCCGAGTTTAGTCATCAAGCGCACCTGACCGTCGCGCTCTGGTATCTCTCGCACTTCCCTTTCGACGAAGCCGCCGAATTGATGCGCGACGGGCTGCGACGCTTCATCAAGCAGCACAATGCTGCCGGCTATCACGAGACGATCACGCTATTCTGGCTCAAACTCGTCCGGCGCTTTCTTGATGAGACTGCGGCTGATCAAACGCTCATCGACGCCGCGAATGAATTGCTCCAAAAGTTCGATGACTCAAAGTTGATCTTACAGTTTTATAGCCATGATGTGATTCACAGTGAAACGGCGCGAGTGCTGTGGGTTGAGCCTGATCGCAAAAGAATTTAGCCGGCTAATTCGCAGACGAGCATTTCGAGTTGGAGGCGCGGCGTAGCTTGCGAGGTTTTAATCGCGAGGTCGGCGGCGGCGATGCGTTGGAGGCGGCGGGCGAGTTCGGCGGCGTCGGCGCGGCGCGCGGTGGCGAGAAACTCTTCGCGCTTGCTGAAGGGCATCGGCACGAGACGGAAGACTTCTTCTTTCGGCCTGCCGCTCGCCATCAACTCTTTGGCGAGCGCGAGCCGGTGGTAATTACTGGCAATCAAGCCGAGCAGCATCAACGGCTCTGTGCCGCCGTCGAGCAAACGGTGCAAAGTCTGAAGCGCGCGCTTTCGATCATGCGCGATCAAGTGATCGGTCAAGGCAAAATTCGACAACTCGCGCGAGCGTCCGACGAGCGCATCGACCAAGTCCAACGTGATCCGTCCGGCGGGCAGCGCGGCGGTCGCTAACTTTTCCAATTCATTTGCCAACCGCCGCACGTTCGCGCCGACGAGCGCGACGATCTGGCCCAGCGTGCGCTCGTCCGCTTCGGCTTGCAATTTCTTCAAACGGTCGCGTGCCCACGTGATCAGTTCTTTATCACTGAGCGGCGCGAACTCAACGCTCACGCAGGCATCGAGCAGCGTCCTGCTGAGTTTTCGCCGCTTGTCGAGATCGTCAGCGATGAAGATAACAACCGAACTTTCGACCGGGCGCGCGAGGTAGCGCATCAACGCGCCCTCGTCCGTCTCGCGCAGTTTGCCGAAATCCGCGATCCGCACCACACGCCGCGCGGCCATCATGGGAAGCTGCTCGGCGGCGGCCAAAGCCTGCTGCACATCGACGCTCGCCAGACTAAAGCTCGACTCGTTGAACTCCCTCAATATCGCGCCGCTCAGAACTTCATCCGCGATGCGCCGCGCGGCAGCATCGCGCAAATAATCTTCCGCGCCGTGCAGTAGATACAGCGGTTCAATGCGCCCACCTTTGAGCGCGCGCCACAATTCTTCGCGCGAGAGTTGGCTCATTTTCCTTCGTTGACGCCGAAGCCATTGACGAGCGTGGAGACGAGGCTCGCGGCGAAGCTGCGCGCGATCCGCTCGACCGCCGGGTCTTCCTCGTTGAAGAACGCGCGCGGATCGTTGGCGAACTCGAACTCGCCGCGAAAGACATAATTTTGGTTGTCGTACAGCACACGATTCTGCGTCTGATCGCGCACCGTCACTGCTCCAACAATCGTCACTTCAAACACGCGCGCCCGCCCCCGCTCGTCGAGCAACACGCCGGAAAAAGTAAAACTCCGAATCACGCCATCCACCACGGCGTCCGCGCCCTCGCGCTCGCTCTGCACCAGCAAGCCCCGCCCGCGCCGGATGATCTCTTCGCTCACGGCTTCGGTGAACCGCTCCCCGATCCGGTAACGCAATGCCGTATTCTGCACCTCAAACGCCGGCACGGCCACCGTCTTAATCCGCGCCGGCAGCCCACTCTTAGTCACCGGCTTGTAGCATTCGGTGAAACCTGAGACGCAGGCTAACGCGACAGCGAAGGCCAGCACGCACATGATCTTTCTCACTGACTTCATTGGCTTTTCCACTCTCGTTGATCTTGCCGATGATCACGACTGCGAGATTCTAGCCTGTCACCTATTCCCTGTCACTCGCCACAGCTTTGATTGCATCGGTAACATGCGCCGTCTCTACTGCGGCGCGCACGTCATGGACGCGCACGATGTCGGCTCCACGCAGGATCGAGGCGGTGATGGTCGCCATCGTGCCATGCAAGCGTTCTTCAACGGGCGCATCGTTGAGCAATCGTCCGATGAAAGATTTGCGCGATGTGCCGACGAGTACGGGGAAATCGGGAAACGCTTCGACGAGTTGATCGAGTTTGGCGAGCAGTTCGATGTTCTGTTCAAAACTCTTGCCGAAGCCGATGCCGGGGTCAAGCGCGATTGACGCGCGGGCGACGCCGCGCCGCTCGGCCATTGTGATGCTGCGGCGCAAGCTGCTTGTCACTTCACCGAAAATGTCGGCGACGGGTGGGAGGCGATGCATCGTGGCGGGCGTGCCGTGCGAGTGCATCAGAATTAATCCTGCACCCGCGCGCGCTACTTCGTCGGCGAGATGAAAGTCGAAACGGAGGGCGGAAATATCGTTGACGATCTCGGCTCCGGCTGCCAGCGCCGCACGCGCGACTTCGGATTTAGTCGTGTCAACGGAGATGACAACGTTTGGGATTCTCTTCTTTAGTTCTTCGATGATCGGCACGACGCGCCATGACTCTTCTTCCGCCGAAACCGGCGCACCGCCCGGCCTTGTTGATTCGCCGCCGATGTCGATGATGTCCGCGCCCTCCGCGAGCATTTCTTCAGCGTGTGCCAACGCACGCTCAAGATCGTAGAACTGCCCGCCATCACTGAAGCTGTCCGGCGTCACGTTCAAGATGCCCATCACGAGCGTGCGCCCGCCGAGGGTCAGCGTGCGGCGAACGAGTTTCCATTCACGAAGCTGCTTCATGCGTTCTCTGGCAAAAGTTCAGAGCAGTTTTCGGAACTCGTCAACGGTCATCCCGGTCTGTGTGATGCCGATGCGAGATTTAGGACAGATTGAGGGATAGACAAAAAACTGGAAGCTGATAGCTCTTTTTGCGTTCGCGCACGTCAAAACAGCAAACGCTAGGTCTTCATGTTCGCTCAACTTGACGATGCAGATTCGTCTGCCTCATTGCCTGACACACGCCCGCTTTGTCCGTTCCGGCGTTCGCTGATGTAGCGTTCGACGACGTTGATGAAGACGTTGAGCCGTTCGTTAGTTTCAGCAAGTTGGGCATTCGTCTCGGCGAGTTGCGCGTCGGTGCGCTTCTGCGCTTCGGCTATTTCTTCCACTCGTTCGGCCAGTTTGCCGACGATGCCGACGACGGTGGTCAGCGCGTCCGTCAGGCCGTTGTATTTCTCGCGCCACAGTTTGGCTTCCGCCTCCTGCGTTTCGCGCGACCGCTGAATGTCCACGACGAACTGCGCCTGCTGCTCGACGATGAACTCCATCTGGCGTTGCATCTCTTCTTCGCTCATCCGCTTTTTCTCCCGCCGGCATTTTATCACGCGCGCTGCCGCCCGCGACGGTAATTGAGGCCAAACGACTGTTCGCCTTCTCAGGCTACCAAGCCGCCCGGCCTCGCTTGATTTTCGGAAGCGGTCGCCCGCATCGCCGG
>JALZKK010000263.1 GCA_030859285.1 Acidobacteriota bacterium
CTTCAGCGGCGGTGGCGGTGGCAATCGCGAGCCGCGCTGGTAACTCCGTTTCGGAGTCGCCGGCAACCCTTTCACTGAAAGCGCCCCCGGTCATCGAACACGACGCCGGGGGCTTTCACATTTTTCGACAACCAACAACACTCCGAGTTTCGCAAGTGGCAAAGAGTAATGACGTCACAGAAGATGCGCCACGCGATTTTCTCCGAGTGACAGACAAAGGATTTTCATGAGTTTCTCTCAACTGGGACTGCAACCCGCCTACGTGCGCGCGTGCGAGTCTCTCGGATACACTGAACCGACACCAATTCAGCGGCAGGCGATTCCTGTCGTTCTCGGCGGCTCCGATCTGATCGGCTGCGCCGCCACGGGGACCGGCAAGACCGCCGCGTTCCTTTTACCCATCATGCAAAGGCTGGCGGAGAAGCCGGGCGCAGGCGTGCGTGCGCTCGTCATCGCGCCGACGCGCGAACTGGCCTCGCAGCTCGACGCCGCTTACCGCGAATTACAACCGAAGAAGAAAGCGACTTCCGCGCTCATCTTCGGCGGCGCGAGCATGTCGAAACAACTCGAAGCGCTCCGCCGTCGTGACACGCAAATCGTGATCGCGACGCCGGGCCGCCTGCTCGATCACATCGAACGCGGCACGGTCAACCTTGCACACGTCGAAACGCTCGTGCTGGACGAAGCCGACCGGATGCTCGATATGGGCTTCTGGCCTGCGATCCGCCGCGTGCTGGCGAAACTGCCGGCGGCGCGACAGACGCTGCTCTTCTCCGCCACGATGTCGCCCGCGATTGAAGAGATCGCGCGCTCCACGATGCGGAGTCCGCAACTTATCGAAGTCAACACGCGCGGGCGCGCGGCGGTGACTGTCGAGCAGATGGCTTACCCGGTTGCTTTGGAATCGAAGACAGCTCTTCTGCTTGATCTGTTGGAGCGCGAACAATTCGAGCGCGTCCTCGTCTTCACGCGCACACGGCGCGGGGCCGAACGGCTCTCGCACATCCTCGAAGCGCGGGCGCATAAGGTCAATCGCATTCACGCCGACCGCACACAGCCGCAACGTGAAGCCGCTCTGCGCGGGTTCAAGGCCGGGCAAACTCGCGTCCTCGTCGCGACCGACATCGCCGCGCGCGGCATTGACGTTGATTCCATCTCGCACGTCATCAACTTCGACGTGCCCGCCGCGCCGGAAGATTACGTGCATCGCATCGGACGCACAGGCCGCGCCGGACAAGCGGGACGTGCGATCACGCTCGTCGCGCCAATCGATGAATTGCCGATGCGCGCCATCGAACGACTCACCGGACAGTCTGTCGAGCGCGTGTTGCTGCCCGCCTTCGGCGGCGCTCAACCGTCAGCCGCGCCGCGCAAGCCGTTCAAGTCTTTTGGGACGAACAGCAGCGCCGGCAAGCGTTCGTTCCGCCCGCGCCGCGCCAGCCGGTAAGCACCGCTCACACCGAACGATCATCCCGCGTGTTCAACCCAGCACGCGGGACGGGCCCGGCATCCACACAATCATAAAAAATAAGATTTCTCGCTCCGAATTCTCCGATCCAAATCCGGTTGGTCACTTCTCCGCGCAGACTCATCCCCCGTTTTTAACATGTCGGCCCTCACGCCTGTTAAGACCAACGGAATGGAAAGATGATTCACGAAGCTGGACGAAACTACATAAAACGGCGCGAATAATTCGTGCTGTCCGTTCCGCATCGCTCCTCGTGCGTTCGCAGCTTGCGCCCTGTCCACTCAAATCCCCACAACTCTAATTTTGTGGAGAGCGGCTCTCCGGCTCACGGCACACACGTTGCGCTGGTCATTCGTGAAGCAAGACGAAATTGCTTCGGCGCTTTACCGATTTTTGGAACGCGCGCTGTGCCGTCGGCCTTCGCGGGCGTGTTCATTTAGGACTGCCCGCAACTGTCTCCCCGAGTCAGTGCGGCATAGCCTCTCTATCACACACGGAGGCATTCACCATGCGACAACGTTTTTTGAATTTGAGTTCTGCGCTCGTCCTGATGCTGCTGACGAGCGCGGGCAGTTTCGGCCAGACAACGACCGGCGCGATTGCCGGGACGGTGACTGACCAGCAGGGCGCTGTCGTGGGCGGCGCGACCGTGACCGTCAAAAGCGACGCGACCGGCGCGGAGTTCACGACCCAGACCGCCGACAACGGCACGTTCAACGTACCCGCGCTTCAGTCCGGCTTCTACAC
>JALZKK010000309.1 GCA_030859285.1 Acidobacteriota bacterium
CGAAAATTTTCTGATCAGCATATTCAACTCCTGACTTTAGTAAACAGGCAATTGCCGGCAAATTCCGTCGCTTGAAGGGCAACCGCATGAGCTTCGTTGCCTTAAACTGCCTTGCGTCCGATGAACAGCGTGGCTTTGATCGAGAGTGAGAATTCTGATTCGTGCCGCTCTTCGTCGATAATCCGGGCCAGTTCCGCCAGCACAGTTGCGCGCGCGTCATCGTCAGGTAGCGGCGCGAGCCAGCCGGACAACAGAAAGTTTTTGACGAGCGGCGCATTGAGAAATTCTTCGCCCGCCGGAAAGTCAAACTCTTCGATCTGCATCCAAAACTGTACTTCGTCCAGTCCTTCGCGCCGAAGCAGCGATTCCACATCCTCAATCGTCGGCAGTCCGGTAATTAGCCCTTCGACGAGATGCTCCTGCCCTGCAATGCCGGCGTTGGCGAGAGCTTCCCAATAAATGGAAAAGAACTCGCCAAAGCTCGAAGCCGTCGGCAGATTCACGGCCACTGTCGCACCCGGCGCGGCCACACGCACCAACTCCGCCAGCATCTCCGGCAGCCGCTCGACCGCGATGAGCGAGGCGTCGCCCAAGACGAGATCGAACCCCTCATTTTTAAACGCCAACGCCTCAAGCTGCCCGTGTTGAAATTCGGCTTGGTCGCTCAACTTCACCGCCGCCGCTTTCGCCCGCGCCAACACTAAACGCTCCTCGCTCTCGTCCACACCGATCAAAGACACGTCTGCGCCCGCGCGCGCCTTCAATGCCAGCGCATGTCCGCCCGTCCCTGCAGCAACGTACAACACGCTCCCTTTCTCCGGCAGCTTAACGTGTTCGTCAATCAACTCCGCGAACCTCTCGCCCCAATCCGGCGCGACGTAGAGATCGTGCAGATAAGCTAATTCTTTCTCGGTGCTTTGCTCACTCATATCTTGCAGAAGCCAGAAACCAGAATTCAGGAGCCAAAAGCAATGTCACCGACGGCGGCACGTCTTCTGGCTCCTGAACTCTGGATTCTCATTTCATTCATCCTTGTAGTATTCATGCCCGCGCAGGCTCTCAGGCAAACATGACATTTCTTCTTTGGCTCGCGGGTCGTCGTGAACGTAGCGATAGCCTTGTCCATAGCCGGCGCGCTTCATGAGCGGCGTGATCGCGTTTCGCAAATGCATCGGCACAGGCTCGCGTGCGGTCTCGCGGGCGTCGTCTGCTGCTGCGTGGTAAGCGCATTTGACAGCGTTTGATTTGGGCGCGCGAGCTAAGTAAATCGTCGCTTGCGAGAGCGGGTAGAGCGCTTCGGGCAATCCGATCAGTTCGGTGATCTGCGCGGCGGCGGCGGCTTGCACGATGGCTTGCGGATCGGCGAGGCCGATGTCCTCGGAAGCGAGAATGCAGAGGCGGCGCGCGATGAAGATGGGATCGGCCCCGCCTTCGATTAGGCGTGCGAGCCAGTAAAGGGCGGCGTTCACGTCTGAGTTGCGGAGCGATTTGATCAGCGCCGAGGCGAGATTGTAATGCTCTTCGCCGCCTTTGTCGTAAGCGTAACGGGCGCGACCTAGAGCCTCGACGATAATCTCTTCGGTGATGTGGCGCACGCCGCTCTCGTCGGGCATGGTCGCCTCGACCGCCGCTTCGAGCGCGGCCAAAGCGACGCGCGCATCTCCGGCGGCGGCACGAGCCGTGCGCGCCAGCGTCTCGTCGGAAATCTCCGGAAGCAGATTCGCCAGTCCGCGCTCTTCATCCGTGAGCGCGCGGCGCAAGAGTGTCTCGATGTCCTCTTCGGTGAGCGGTTGCAAGGTCAGGACGCGCGTGCGCGAGAGCAGAGCGCCGATCACTTCAAAGGAAGGATTCTCGGTCGTCGCGCCAATGAGCGTCACTGTGCCGTCCTCGACGGCGGGCAACAGCGCGTCCTGCTGCGCTTTGTTGAAGCGGTGTATCTCATCAATGAAGAGAATTGTGCGACGCGCGGTGCGGCGGGTCTCACGAGCTTCGGCGATGGCGGCGCGCACCTCCTTGACGCCGGAAAAAACTGCGGAGAGTTGGATGAACTCGGCATCGCTGCGGCGCGCGAGCAAGCGCGCGAGCGTGGTCTTGCCCGTGCCGGGCGGCCCCCAGAAGATCAGCGACGGCAACGCGCCGCCCGCCCCATCGTAGAGGCGGCGCAGGATGCGGCCTTCGCCGATCAATTGCGGTTGACCGACGAACTCTTCGAGCGTGCGCGGGCGCATCCGTTCCGCGAGCGGCGCGCTCGTCGTGCTGTCCGGCAGTTGCTCCGTCTCATCGTTGGCGAATAAACTTTGTGTCCGGCGGCGAGACATCATGCACACCTGCAAAAGTTTTTTGACTCAGGCTGCCGCTTCGTGGCAGCATTCGTCGGAAATGATCGGCGCTGGGGATTGTTGACGAAGATGAGCTTAACACATTTTCGCGCCGGCAAGAGCGAGCGGCAAAGATGATTTGGCGGCTTGCGACTCTGTGGGAACGCGGCCTGTAAGTTGTTCGTATAGGAGGGCAAGCGCGGCGAAACCTACCTGAGAGAGGCCGGCGCGTGATACGGTAAACATCAAGACAAATGAGGTGAGAGCAATGAAGGATACTTGGAGAATTGTTGGTATCATCGTCCTCGGACTTTTCGTGTTGGTCATCGGCCTGCCGGTCGCGCTGTCCGCTGTCGGCTTGGTTGTCGGCGGCGTCGGCCTGTTAGTCGGTCTGGCGATCACGCTGATCAAACTGGCCGTCGTCGTCGCCATCGGTTATTTACTGCTGGCCGGCATCCGCGCTGTGATGCGTTGAGAGGAAGGTTGAGCTGCGGCGCGCTCTGTCGAAGATAGACGGGCGCGCTGATTTGTTTTGGATGAAAAACTGAGAGCGGAGAGCAGCCCATGTATTGCCAATCGTGTGGCGCGGAGCGACAACCGGGCCTGAATTATTGTAATCGTTGCGGGGTGGCGGCCAGTCTCGCGCCGACGCACGAACTAGCGCCGATTGAGTTGGGTGGGCCGTTCCGCGTGATCGGTTTAACGGTCGGGCTAACGACTGTGATCGGCCTTGCGATTCTGTTCATCGGCTTGGCGGGCTTGGCTTCGTGGGGCAGTAACGGCGATTGGCTGGGGTGGATCGGCTTTCTTGGTTTTGTTACGCTGCTTAGCATTGACCTTGCGCTCATCCGCCTGCTCTCGCGTCTGATCAAGAGTACACAAGAGTCGGGGCGTCCGATACAGATCGGAAAAGCCAAAGCAAAAGAACTCCGTCCAGCGCAGACCGGCCCCGTCTTCCCCGACCGCATGTCGAGCGTGACCGAACACACAACGCGCACCTTCAGCCCGATCTATAAAGAGCCGCGCACGTAAAAGCCAGAGTTAAGAAATTTGCACGGCAGAGGGCTGTGACGAGCGCAGAGGAACTTCGAGTTTTTCAGACCCGAAGCTCCTCTGTGTTTCTCGCCGCGCGTCGCTTTGGTGCATTCTTACTTTTTGGGATCGCTTGCTTCATTCAGTCGGTCGCGATTGCCGGCCTTGAGCGTTCCTTCATAATTGCGGAGCCGCCGCCGCGCCACTTTGAAACTGAGGCCGAGTTCGTCTGCGACTTGCTGCAACCGCTCCCGCCGGTCGCCCCGCGCTTTCTGAAAAAGTTGGTACACGGTTTTCCACGTCGCCATCACTTCAGGCGTGGCCTGACTCCCAACATCCTTTGCCATTCTGTTGCTGACCTCCGATTAACCTATGACGCGCCTCTCGCACGCTTTGTCAATAACCATCGTTGCTGTCGACACTTTTGTATTTAGCCGATGCAAGTCGGGTGTCCGCAGTCGCAAATGATTTCATGCGCTTCGTCCACCGTGTCGTTCGTTGTCTCGCCGACGCCCGCGCAGTAAGGGCTGCAATAATCGCTGCCTTCCTCCGGCGCACAGTTACATAAGCCGTGCCGGCAGATTCTCTCTTCAGTAGTATTCATCTCTTGATGCCTTTCATCATTATGTCGCGCTTCAGACGTTGAAACGAAAATTGACCACATCGCCTTCCCGCATCACATACTCTTTGCCTTCCAATCTCAATAAACCCTGTTCGCGCGCCGCCGCGTAAGAGCCGGCGCGGAGCAGTTCATCGTAGCCGACGACTTCGGCGCGGATGAAGCCACGCTCGATGTCTGTATGAATCGTGCCGGCGGCTTGTGGCGCGCGTGTCCCTTGCGGGACCGTCCACGCGCGGACTTCCTTCTCGCCCGCCGTCAGAAACGACATCAAGCCGAGCAGCCGGTACGCACTTTTGATCAATGCATCGACGCCGCTGCCCGCGACGCCAAGCGATTGCAAATAACCAAGCCGTTCGTCGGGCGGCAACTCGACGAGTTCAGCCTCGATCTGCGCGCAGATGACGACGCACTCCGCCACCTCATCCGCCGCCGTCTCGCGCACGGCGGCGACATGTTGGTTCTCTTCGGGATTGGCGAGCGTGGCTTCATCGACATTGGCGGCGTAGATCGTCGGCTTCGCCGTCAGCAGGAAAAGCCCGCGGGCGACGGCGCGTTCATCATCGGCTAGCGGCACGACACGCGCCGGTTTGCCGTCGGCCAGCACGGGCTGAAGTTTTTCGATCACGTCCATCTCGGCGCGGGCCGTTTTGTCGCCGCTCTTCAAGTTTTTCTGCACACGCTCACGGCGGCGCTCAATCGACGCGAGATCAGCGAGTGCCAATTCGATCTGAATCGTCTCGATGTCGCGCAACGGATCGACCGAGCCTTCGACGTGGATCACTTGCTCGTTCTCAAAACAACGTACCACCTGCACAACGGCATCTGTCTCGCGAATGTTGGCGAGAAACTGATTGCCCAAGCCCTCGCCCTGCGACGCCCCGCGCACCAGACCCGCGATGTCCAAAAACTCGACGCTCGCCGGCACGATCACTTCGGTTTTAACCAACTGCGCGAGCCGTTCCAAACGCTCGTCCGGCACCGGCACGACACCGACATTCGGCTCGATAGTAGCGAAAGGATAATTGGCGGCGAGCGCCGAAGACTGCGCGGTGAGCGCGTTAAAGAGCGTGGACTTGCCGACGTTCGGCAGCCCCACGATGCCTGCGCGAAGCATGTTGATTCCTCTCTGAGCAAAAATGATAGCTGCGGTAAAAGGAAAACTTTTACACGGTGATCGGCGATGTGTCCAGTTAGTCTAACTGCCGGGCGGCGCTTAAACCGCGATTGTCTCGCCGTGCAGTCGGATCAATTCGGAGATGCGCGCCAGATGATGATCGTCATGCTCGGCGATAAAGAAGGCAAAGTCGAGGACGCGCATTTCCAGTTGCAGGCGCGGGTGCAGCGCTGTGCGCTTGACGAAGGCTTCATCCAACTCATCCAGCCGCGCAACGAAGGCCATGCGTTCGGCGCGGAACGCCGTGAGAATGCTTTCGATGGAATTGGCATTGTGATCGGCGGTGTAAGTTTTCCGGTTCTCGCGGTCGGCGGCGGTCAGGACTGTGGCTCCGGCGGTGAACTCACGCAATCGCGTAATGTCCAACTCGGACAGATCGAGCAAGTGGCCGGCGTGTTCCTGAATAGACCACTGCTCGTTGTGCCGCCGTGTGAGATGTTCGGGCGGAATTGATCGCACAAGGTCTTCCAAACGCGCGGGCGTGCCGCGCAGTCGCGCGACGATGTTCGGGAACATCCAGACGGGCAGCGTGAAAGAAAATTCGCGGGCAAACCACTCTTGCAGTTGAACCATTTGCTGATCTCTCCGGTAATAAATTGAAGAAGAGCAAGACAAGTTTAGCATTCGCTACGCTGCAAGCTCACTCTCTGCCGAGCGCGCGCTCGTCCCGATTTTTCTCGGTTCGTATAAAACGGCCTATCGCATATAATCAAGCGCGCTTGTTATTGTAGCTTTATCTTCCGCCGGTCTTCACTTGGAGTTTATGTTTTTTTTGTTAGCGCTCGTCGCGATCACGAGCGGCGCGTTAATGACTTATTTTTATGACGAGGATGCGCCGCTTTATGCGCGCCTGTGCGCGGGCGTCTGCACGGGCTTTGCGGCGTGGGGCCTTGCCGGTTTCGTCTGTGCTTCTTTCTTCGGCTTGAACGCCGTTAGTCTTGCGCTGGCGACGGCGATCATCGCGGCTCCGTTAGCTTTACTGTGGCGCTCTGACTGGCGCGCGCGCGCGCGTTACGACATCAATCACGCGACGCGCTGGATGAGCGACACGCTCGCGCGGCCACGCGCACGCACTCTCGTCCGGGTTCTGCTGTTCGTGTGCGGCTCGGTCATGTTGTGGTTGCTCTTCGGGCGCGCGATGTTCGTGCGCGGGGGAGAAATTTTCACGGGCGTCGATAACAATCTGGGCGATCTGCCGTTTCACATCAGCATCATCAACAGCTTCGTCGAGGGACAGAATTTTCCGCCGCAGCACCCGGAATATGCCGGAGCGCGTTTGACTTATCCGTTCATTGTGGATTTCGTCGCGGCGATGTTCGTACGCGCGGGTGCGAGCCTCGAAGCCGCGCTCTTTTGGCAGAACTTTTTGTTGGGTTTGTCGCTTGTCGGTTTGCTGTATCGCTTCGCTCTGAAGTTGACCGGCAATCGTGTGGCGGCGACGTTCGCGCCGGTGTTGACGTTGTTGAGCGGCGGACTTGGCTGGTTGCGTCTGTTGAGCGAGTGGCAGGCGGGCAGTCAGAGTTTAACAACTCTGCTTTGGAATTTGCCGCACGACTATACGATCAGTTTCGACGGCGTGTATCGCTGGGGCAACGCGCTCACGACGCTCTTCGTGCCGCAACGCGGATTGCTGCTCGGCTTGCCGCTCGCGCTCATCGTGATCACGCAATGGTGGATGGCGGTCAGCGACGGCGAAGGGATGCCAGAGCGTGAAGTAGCAGAAGAAAGCAAAAGGCAAAGGGCAAAAGGCAAAAAGCAAAAGGGGACCAAAGAGGCAGAGTCGTTTCGGCGACCGGAATTTTCACCTTTGGCTGCTGTTCCATTTTTGAATGCTGGGCCTTCGTTGGCGACGGTGCGGATGATCGCGGCTGGTGTCGTCGCGGGATTGTTGCCGTTGGTTCACGCGCATAGCTTCGTGACGTTGATGTTGATGGGCGGTTGTCTCGCGTTGTTGTTTCCGCGTTGGCGCGTGTGGCCGCCATTTTTCATAGTCGCGTTGGTGATCGCCGCGCCGCAGATGTGGTGGGCGACGCGGGAGAGCGCGGCGCGTCCTGAGAGTTTTTTCGCGTGGCAGTTCGGCTGGGATCGCGGGACGCAGAATGTGTGGTGGTTCTGGCTCAACAATACGGGACTGTTTATTCCTCTGCTCGTCGCGGCGATTGCTTGGCGCGGGCGCGAGCCAATCGTGCCGAAAAAGTTGCTGCTGTTCTACGCGCCGTTCGTGCTGCTCTTCGTGATCGGGAACGCCGGGAAAATCTCGCCGTGGATTTGGGATAACATCAAAGTGCTGTTCTATTGGTACGTCGCGTCCGCGCCGCTCGTCGCGCTGCTCTTGGCGCGGCTCTGGCGTCTGCGCGGCGGCGTGTGGTGGGGACGCACGGCGGCATTAAGTTTATTGCTTGTGCTGACGCTGGCAGGGAGTCTGGACGTGTGGCGCGTCGTGTCGGAAGCATCGGAGCAGCGCGAGTTTGATCGGGCGGGCGTGGCGTTCGGCGAATTGTTGAAGAATCAAACCGGGCCGCGTTCGTTGATCCTGCACGCGCCGACTTATAATCATCCTTCATATCTGTCGGGGCGGCGTTCGCTGATGGGCTATGGCGGGCATCTCTGGTCGCAAGGCATTAACTACGCGCCGCGCGAAGCCGAGATCAAACAAATCTATGCGGGCGGCGCGATGGCAGAAAGTTTGCTGGCGAAGTATGGCGTCGATTACATCGTCGTCGGTCCGTTAGAGCGTTCGTCTCTGACAGTCAACGAAAATTTCTTTCAAAGATTCCAGAAGGTTGGTGAGACAGTTGGCTACCGCCTCTACAAAGTCGCGCGCCCGTAAGGGGAAGGGCGCAGCGGCGACAGACACGTTCGAGACTTTCAGCGACAGCATCGCCGGCAATGACGACGCGCAGATAGCAACCCCTTCATCTTTCGGCGCGGAGTTGTCGCCGCGGGTGTGGCTCATCGCGTGCGGCGCGGTGTTGCTCGTAGCGGCGTTGCTGCGTTTCTACAATTTGGATTTGAAGCCGCTGCATCACGACGAGGGCGTGAATGGATTCTTTCTGACGAATCTGCTTCGTTCCGGCGTCTTTCGTTACGACCCGTCCAATTATCACGGGCCGACGCTCTATTACTTCACGCTGCCGCTCGCCTACGTTGCCGACAAGTTGGGCCGCTTGGATACGACCCTCATCCGCTCCGTCACCGCGCTGTTCGGAATTGCGACCGTGTGGCTGGCGCTATGCTTGCGGCGACAGTTAGGGATGATCGGCGCGCTCGCCGCCGCCGCGCTCTTGGCCGTCTCGCCGGGCGCGGTCTTCTTCTCGCGCTACTACATTCACGAAATGCTGTTCGTGTTTTTCACGCTCGGCATCGTCGTCGCGCTCGTCAAGTTTTACGAAGCGCAGAAACAACCGGCAGCGAGCGACGGGCGTTTCGGGATCGCGGGCGCAGCAGCAACAGCAGTTCTCGTCGCCGCGACGCTCGGCGCAGTCTATCAACCGCAGTATTTCAGGATCGAGATGTTCCTCATCGGCTTGAGCCTGAGCGGGTTGGCGGCGGCACTCTGGCTTTTCGACGGCGCGCGGGTGTGGCAGTGGCTACTCGCATGGGTCTCGGTCGCGTTGCTCTTCGCGACGAAAGAGACGGCGTTTATTTCCATCGGCGTGCTGCTGATCGCGTGGGGCATGTCGTGGAGTTATGTAAATTATTTCGAGCGACGACGACGCGCGCGTGAAGAACGACAGAGCAAGAAGAAGCGGCGCAACAAAGCGGGCGCGGATGGCGATGCAACGAACGAGCCGGAGCCGGTGGGTTTGATCGAACGTTTAGGCGGTTGGCCTCATCTCTCGTGGCTGTTGCTTGCGGGCGTCGGTGTCTTTCTCTTCGTCAATATCATTTTCTTCTCTTCGTTCTTCACTCATCCGAAGGGCGTCGTCGATTCGCTCAAAGCCTACGCCATTTGGCAGGACACGGGGACGAGCGATTTTCACCGGAAATCGTTTTTCACTTACTTTGACTGGTTGTTTGCGGAAGAAGCGCTGCTGCTGCTGCTCGGCGCGCTCGGCGCGTTCTTCGCCGTGAAGGAAGCGCGCCGCCGCTTCGCACTCTTCGCCGCGCTATGGGCCGGCGGCATAATTGCGGCGTACTCGCTCGTCCCGTACAAAACACCGTGGCTGGCCTTGAGCATGATCGTGCCGCTCGCGCTCGCCGGCGGTTACGGTATCCAGTCGCTCTATCGCCTGAGCGCACATCGATCCCGTGCGCTCAAACTCGCGCTCATCCCCCTCGCGCTGGCCGTTGCTGTCGCCGCTTACCAAACCTTTCAGATCAACTTTGTGCATTACGATGAAGACCGCTACATCTACGTCTATGCCCATACCAATCGCCAATACGACGAGATGATGCACGAAGTCGGACGGCTCGCCGCGCGTACCGGCGCGCAGTACAACGCCAGCATCAACGTCGCCTCGCCCGACTACTGGCCGATGCCGTGGTACGTGCGCGACTACAAGCGCGTCGCCTACGCCGGCACGCTCGGCCCTACCGTCGATCAAGACATCGTGATCATCAACACCACACAGGAAGCCCAAGCGCGCGCCACGCTCGGCACACGCTACCAACGGATCGGCCAATACGCGCTGCGCCCCGGCGTCGATCTCGTCCTCTACGCCAAGCGCGAACTGGCTCAACCCTAAATCAGCATTGATGAAATTGCACATATTCAAAACTATGATTCACCACAGAGGCCGGAGAGCCAAGCCACAGAGGTTCACGGAGAAGACATCTGACTCTCTGTGGTTCTCTGTGAATCCTCCGTGTCTGCGGTGGTGGAGTTTTGCAATATCCTTTTAGTCGGAAGGCAAAAGGCCAGCAGTTTAACGACCGAAAAGGCTGGTTGACAGCGCGGACGCGCACAAAATATAGTGTGCCTCTCCTGCACCGCGCTCTAGCGGCTGTGCTTTAGACGCGATTGCCCGTATTGAGTGGCCGATAATAATTGCACGCATGTTCAGACTTCAACGCTTAGAAATCACCGGCTTCAAATCCTTCGCCGACCACACCGACCTTATCTTTACGGGCGACGGCATTACTGCTGTCGTCGGTCCGAATGGCTGCGGGAAATCGAACATTGCAGAAAGTATTGCTTGGGTCTTGGGCGAGCAACGCGTGAAACATCTGCGCGGGGGCGAGATGAAGGATGTGATCTTTCAAGGCTCGCGCAACCGGCAGCCGAGCGGGATGGCGGAAGTCGTCTTGCATCTCGTCCGCGATGAGACGGTGGAGGAAGAGCCGGACATTGATGACATCGACGCGACGCTCGAAGAGATCGACGAGCAGACGGAAGCCGTCGCAGAGAAGTTGTCGCCTGACGTGACAGGCGAGACCGTCGCGGTCGCGGCTGAGTCGGTTGAGAGTGGAGCTATTGAGCCATCAGAGCAGGGCGGCGTAACGGGCGCGCAAGTTGTTGAGTCCGCCGCGCTGACACCCGAAGCGTTGACGGCCAAGGCACAGCATCAGCACAAGCGACATTGGCGGCCGCGACGGCTCGCGCTCGGCTTCGCGCCGGGCGAGACGGTGACGGTGACGCGCCGGCTCTACCGCGACGGCGAGAGCGAGTATCTCTTGAACGGGCGCATCTGCCGGCTGCGTGATATTCAGGATTTGTTTTCCGGCACGGGGCTGTCGGGCGCGCATTACGCGATCATCGAGCAGGGCCGCATCGGGCAGATTCTCTCGGCGAAGCCGATGGATCGGCGCACGCTCATTGAAGAAGCCGCCGGCATCACGAAGTTTCGTGTGCGCCAGCGCGCCGCCGAAGCGCGGCTCGAAGGCGCGCGCGCGAATTTGCGCCGCGTCTCGGACATCATTTCGGAGATCGAGCGGCAGGTTGGAAGTTTGCGCCGGCAGGCGGCGAAGGCGCGCCGTTACCGGCAACTGCGCGAGGAGTTGCGCGAATTGCTGCGCCGCGTCTATGCGGCTGACGCGCGCGCGTTGACGATGCTGCTCTCGGAGTTGCGCGAGCAACTCGCGCGAGCCGGCGAGGAAGAGCGGACGTTGGCCGCGAGCCTTGAGACGCGCGAAGAAGAAGCGCGGAGAGCAACGACCGAAGCGCGCGCGCGGGAGGAAGAATTGGCGGCGGCGCGTGCAGCGGTGGCCGACTCTGCGTTGCAGCGCGACCGGCGCGAGCGCGAGCGCGTCTATCAACAAGAACAATCCGCCGCGCTGGAAAAACGGAGCGCGGAAGTCACGCTTCAGATCGCACACTTGCGCGAGCGTCTGGCGAGCGTCACGGATGAGAGCGAAACTTTGCGCGAGACGGACGCGCAGTTGCGCGGCGAGAGCGAAGAAAGTGCGCGGTTGTTGCAGGAAGTCGAGCATGTCTATGCGCGCCGTCTCGCCGAAGTGGCCGCAGCCGAAACGCAGATCGAGGGAGCGCGTGCGGAGTTGTTGACGCACACAGCGGTCGCTGAGCGTTTGATGGAGATGGGGCGGCAGTTGGAGGCAACTCTTGAACGGCTCGCGTTGCAGGCCGAAGGCTATGAGCGCGAAGGCGAGCGCGCCCGCGCGACGCACGCCGAGCTAACCATACAGGCCGCACAACTCAACGAAGAGATGGCGCGGACGCGCGCGATTCTCGATGCGCGGTTGGCCGAGCGTGAGGCTGCTTCCGCCGGCGTGTCGGCGGCGCGCAGTCTGGTGTCGGCGACGTTGGCCGAGTATGCGCGAATGCGCGAGGAAGCCGCGCGCGTGCGGAATCGTCTCGACACGCTGGCCGAGCTTGACGAAAAACGCTCGCTGTATTCGCAGGCCGTCCAACGCATTTTCTCCGCGCAGCACGCGAATGAGGCCGTCGCCGACGAGACGAAAGATTTTCATTCGATCAGCACGCTGGCCGACATGCTGAACGTCGAGCCGCGTTTTGAACGCGCGGTCGAGAGTGTGCTGGGCGCATACTTGCAGACGGTGATCGTGCCGACGCCGGACGATGCCTTGCGCGCCGCCGCATGGCTCGAAGCGAACAACGCCGGACGCGCGACGTTCCTTGTCGCCGGCTTACACGGCGCGAGCGGCGAAGACGGCGAGGCGCTTCGTTATTCGAGTTTCACGCTATCGGACGAGCGGGCGGGCGAGAGGGAAATTCGTCTGCGCGAAGTATTGGGCGCGCCGTCCGAGATCGTGGCGATGCTTGAGAGTACGCTGGCGCGCGAGTTGAGCGCGCGCGTCACTGTCGGTTTGGAAGACGCGATCATGCGTTCGCTGGCGACGGGCGGGATGTACGTGACGCTCGCGGGCGAGTGGGTCGTGGGCGGGCAGTTGATCAGCGCGGGCGCGACACATGCGATTGATGAAGGGATGGGCCTGCTCGCTTTCAAACGCGAGATGCGCGAATTGGAGACGCGCGCGGCGGCTTTGGCTTCCGAAGTCGTCTCGGCGGAAGACTCGGTCAGCGCGGCGCGGACGCGGCTGGTCGAATTGGAAGAAGCGTTGTTGCTCTTGAATGACATGATCGGGCGCGAGGAACGAGAGCAGGTGGCGCGCGAGATGGGCGCGGCGCAACTCGCACAAGAGATCGAGCGCGCATTACGGCACATGCGCGTCGTGGCCGACGACGCGGCGCGGCTCGAAGAAGAACGCCGCGAAGTCGCAGCCCGTCGCGCGCAGCAAGCAGCGGAAGCTGAAGCCGCCGGCGCAGCGCGGCTCGCGGCTTCGCAGCAAGTTGCAGAGGCGAGCGAGGTGTTGGCCGCTGCGCGCCGCGCCGCCGAAGCCGAGGGCGAGCATCTCGGCAAGCAACGCGCGATTGCCGCCGCCGCCGCCGAACGCCGCCGCGCGACCACATCCGATCTGCGGCGAATGGAAACCGAGTCCGCCGATTTGGAAGCGCGCCTCGAACAACACGCCGAAGAGATCGAGGAGACGGAAGCGCGCCTCGCAGATTTGCGGCGCGCGATGGACGAGATGGCGCAAGGCGCGGGCGGCATCGAGAGCGAGCAAACGCAGCGCGAAGCGGAAGTCGAGATTGCCGGCGCGCGGCTCGCCGAAGCGCGTGTGCGCGCTGATGAATTAGCCGCCGCATTAACCGAACTGAATCGCCGCGCGGCGGAAGCCCGTGAAGGGCGCGCGCAACTCGAAGTCAATCGCGCGGAAGCGACGGCGCGCTTCAATTATTTGCGCGAGGCGTGCGTCCACGATCTCTCACAATCCCTCGAAGAGATCGCTACGACCTATGAGCCGGACGTTGAGTTTGATCTCGGAGCGGGAAGGGCGCGCGTCGAAGAGTTGCGCGCGCGCGTCGAATCTTTTGGCGCGGTCAATATGATGGCGCTCGAAGAGTTGGCCGAGTCCGAAGAGCGGTTCACGTTCCTGACCACGCAACGGCAAGACATCATCGACGGCATCGCCTCGACCGAAGAAGCCCTGCGCGAGATCAAGAAACGCTCGCGCGAGCGTTTCCGCCACGCCTTCGAGGAGATCAACCGCAACTTCGGCCAACTGTTCGTCGAACTCTTCGGCGGCGGGCGCGGCGAGATGACCATGATCGACGCCGACGACATCCTCGAATCCGGCATCGACATCGTGGCGCAACCGCCGGGCAAACGCCTGCAAAACGTGCTGCTCTTGTCAGGCGGCGAAAAAGCGATGGCCGCGCTAGCGCTCGTCTTGGCGATCTTCCGTTACCGCCCGTCGCCGTTCTGCTTGCTTGACGAAGTCGATGCCCCGCTCGACGAAGCGAACATCAATCGCTTCGCCGCGAAGATCGTCGAGATGGCAACGACGACGCAGTTCCTCGTCATCACACACAACAAACGCACGATGGAAATGGCGCGCGCGATGTACGGCGTGACGATGGAAGAAGCGGGCGTCTCTAAATTAGTCTCGGTGAAATTTGCATGAGAAAAGCAATGCGGAAAGCGTTTCACGTCGCCGCGCTCGCGTGTCTGGGCGCGGCGTTCGGCTTCATGGCGACGGCGCAGCAGAAAACGAACAAGCGCGCGGAGACCAATCCCGCCGCGCCGGCCGCAGTGGTGACTGTTCCAGCGACGAACAAGAAAGACGACGCCGCGCCCGCGAAGAAAACTGAAAATGAGGTGCGTTACGCTTACGAGTTCACACAGCCGCAGTTCAACCCACATCTTATTCGCATCGAACACGACGCCGCCGGGCGCGGCAAAATCTCTTTCGAGCGGCGTGACGACACTGAGCCGCTCGTCGAGTCTCTGGAAATCTCGCCCGCCGCGTTGGAGCGGATCAAGGCCGAGTGGGACGCGCTGAATTTTTTAGACTCCGAAACGAATTATCAAACCGAGCAACAATTCCCGCATCTCGGTACGATGCGCTTGCGAATGACGGCGGGCCAGCGCGACCGCATCGCCGAATTTAACTGGACCCACGACCCGCACGCCTCCGCCCTCGTGAGCGAGTATCGCCGTTTAGGGGACCAACAGCTTTTCATTTTCGAGATCGACCTTGCACGCCAATACCAGCCCTCCGAATCCGTCAAACTGATCAAGCGGCTCGAAGCTCTCGTCGAACGCAAGGGTCTCTCCGATGCCGCGCAGATGCTCCCGCTCTTGCGCGAACTCTCGACCGACGAGCGCCTCCCGCTCATCGCGCGCAATCACGTCGGACGCTTGTTGAAGAAACTCGAACCCGGCCAGTAAATCAACCCGGACATTTGATGAAAAGCAGTCTCATAAATATAAAACCTTCAGCGTAAGTCATTAGTATCCTGTCGCGCCTCCGGCGCTGAACGCTACACCAGCGCTCATCAGTTTTCTTTGAATGAGCCGGCAAAACTCAATCATGCGGTTCTCGGCCCAGAAGCGGTCTTCGTGGTCTGAAGCATCGCTGGCGATAAAGCCGACATGCCCGCCGTGTTCGGGGGCCAAGAGGATGACGAAGGGGTTGGCAGTGAGCGAGGGATGGCGGAACGAGTCGAAGGGAACGAAGGGATCATCTTGCGCGTGGATGATGAGCGTCGGAACGCGGACGCGCGCGATGAGCGGGAGAGAACTGGCGCGGGTATAATAATCATCGACATCTTTGAAGCCGCCGTGGCGGGCGGTGTAGCGCGCGTCGAAGTCGCGAATGGTGCGGACGAGCGCAATGCCGTCGAGATCGTAACGTTCAGGATAAAGTTGCTGCACGTGGCGCAGACGCCGCTTGAGGCTGCTGATAAATCTGCGATTGTAGAGCCAGTTCGCGCGGCGTTCGATAGCGTCGGCGCACGCAGCCAATTCGATTGACGGCGAGATCGCACAGACACCGCGCAGCTCCTCCGGCGCATCCGCGCCCCATTCGCCCGCCAATTTCAAACTCATATTGCCGCCGAGCGAGAAACCACCGAGGAAGATGGCCTTGAGCCGGTCGCGGCTGATCAATTCGTCGATGACGGCGCGCAGGTCTTGAGAGAGACTGCTGTTATAGAGCGTCGGCGTCAGATGTTCCGTGCCGCCGCAGGTGCGGATGTTGAGGCGTAGCACATTGAAGCCGGCTCTAAACGCCTTCGCCGCAGCGTTGAGCATATAAACCGAACTGCTCGAACC
>JALZKK010000311.1 GCA_030859285.1 Acidobacteriota bacterium
GGCTAACCGGGTGGCGCTTTCACTCAACGTCGTGTGATCGCACACGCTTCATTCGCGCCCTCGCGCTCATGGCGGACGAGCCGTCCGCGCTCCCAGCACGAGCGGCGCGTTTCTCTATGCGGCCCACTCAATCGTCATTCGCTCTATCTCCGCGCGGTCTCGGTGATTGTGATGCTGCGAATGCGGTCGCCGCGCGCGATGGCGTCAACAATTTCCATGCCTTTGATGACGTGGCCGAAGACGGTGTAGCCACCGTCGAGATGCGGTTGGGGCGCATGAGTGACGAACCACTGCGAGCCGCCGGTGTCTTTGCCGGAGAGCGCCATTCCGACTGCGCCGCGCGCGTAAGGGACTTCGTTGATCTCGCAGCGAATTTGATAGCCGGGGCCGCCGTTGCCGTCGCCGCGCGGATCGCCGCCTTGAATCACGAAGTTCGGCACAATGCGATGAAAAGTGATGTTGTTGAAGAAGCCGCGCTGCGCCAGTTGCACGAAGTTATCGACGTTCAAGGGTGCGGCCTCCGGCAACAACTCAATCGTGAACGCGCCCTTGTCGGTGTTGACGACGGCAAGGACTTGCTTGCCCATGCGCGCAAGGGCGCGCGTGTAATCCGCCGGACGATTGCGCGTGGCGACGGTTTCGACGCGCAGCGCCTTGCCGTCGTTCGCCGGATCAACGGCATGAAGTAGCGCGGCAGCGCGGCGGCGGATCAAGTAGTCGGTCGAGTCCAGCGCAGTCTTGATCGCATCGAGCGCGGGGGGCGTCTTCTGCTTGGCGAGCGCGTCGAGGATGGCGAGCGCGGCGTCGTTCAGTTGTTCGTCTCGCATGGCGACGGGCAGAGCCTCCGCGAGTGCGCGGGAAGTTTCCGTATCGGGCGGCAACTCCGCGAATTGCATGGCGGCAGTCGCGCGCACGATCACGTCCGGCGCTTTGAGTTGCGCGCGCAACACTGCGGCGAGATCGTTCGGCTTGTGCGCGGCGAGGGCGGTGATCACGTCCGGCACGGCAAGGACCGGCGTGGTCGGATCGTTGAGCAGCGCGCGCAGAGCCTTCTGCGCGTCGGCTTGCGCGTTAGCGGCGGCTGATCGATCCGCTGCCGGGAGCATTGCCAGATCGCCGAGGGCCTGCGCGATGGCGCTCGCGCTTTGCCACGGAAGGTTGCTCGCCCCGGGACGAAAGAGAAGATTGTCGAACGGTTTTTCGCGCAAGTAGCTGGCGGGCGCGGCGCGCGCGAAAGCGATCTCGGCTTCGGGCGCAGTCCACTGCACGGCGGCGCGGAAGGCGCGCAGGAAATCGAGCGTCACGCGGTCACTCGTGTTGGCTTGAATGCGCCCCAATGCCGTCGCGATCTCAAGCAACTCGTTCAACTGCACCGGGCGCGCGCTCGTGTTGGTCCCCTGAGCCGCGCGGTACGCGCCGAGCAAAGTCGAGCCACGCTTGAGCAACGGCCCGGTGGCTCGCGTGTCCTTCAACGCGGCGAGCGAGCGAACGGCGCTGACGCGCACGCGCTCGTCGGTATCCTTCACACTTCGATCAAGCAAAGCCTCGAATGCTATCTTGTCTTCCGCCGCACCGAGGGCGCGTGCGGCGTTAGCGCGCACCACCGCGTCCATGTCGCTGACCAATAACCGGCGCAGTGCATCAACGCCGTCTTTCAGGCGCAAGCGCGCCAGCGTGTTCGCCGCGTCGGCGCGGATGCGCGAGTCGAAGAAGCCTAAGAACTGCGCGACCGCCGGCCCCACATTGGCCGGACGCACGCGCAACACGGCGGTCAATCCCAGCAGAATGATGTCGCGATCAGGCACGGGACGCCGCCGCGCTTCGGCATTGAGTGTGGCGACGAGCGTCTCGCCGATGGAACGCGCACGCGCTTCTTCCGCTTTCGGCAAAGCGGCGGCGATCTTGCCGAGCGCTTCGATAGCACGCGCACGCACTTTCACAGATTGCGCGTCCGTGCCGTCCGCCTTGCGCGAGAGCGCGGCCAGCAGCGCGTCTGCGCCCTGTCCCGACTCAATCTCGCCAATGGCGAAAGCCGCCGACGCACGCACGCTCTCGTCCGCGTCCGCCTCCAATAACTTGACGAGCGGCGCGACGGCGCGCTCGTCCCCGATCCGCCCTGCCGCCAGCGCCGCCCGCTCACGCACGCGCGCAGCACGGTCATTAAGCAGCGCCCCAAGATCATTCGTCTCAAAACGGCGCTCGTCCTCCGCGCGAACGATCTGCAACAGTGTGTCCGACGCAATCGCTCGTGCGCTGCCGGCGCGCGACCGCTGCCCTGCCGCTTCGTGCGTGAAGAAAAAGAGACACAGCACACCGGCCAGCGAGATCAAGAGCGCGGGCGCGCGGCGCGGAATTATTTGCGAGTGAGTGATCATTAACATGGGTTCTGAAAATTCAGCGCTTGAGGTCGTCATGCCCGCCTCGCCGGGGGCGCATGAGGGAGAAACTCATTTATGTATCAGGGAGAGCGAGCGTTTCTGTCAAGCGCATCCGTCACTTGTCGGATATTTCCGGCAGCGGCGCGGGTGCATTCACCCGGTTGGCTTGAGATGATTCTTCGCTTTTCCGGCTGTTTCCCGACAAGCCACCTCTGGCATCACTATTGCACCTGTGTGCTGCAGACAAGTCAATCTCGAAGTTGAGGAAAAGTAATGCACAGAAAATTTGTCACGCTCATCCTTATCGTGTTATTGGCGCAGGTGAATAGCGCAATGACTTCGACGGCCAACGGTCAAGCCGCGCAGGAAGCGCCGGCAGTCGAAGAGGCGAAAAGCAAAATCGCACGCGCGGGGCTAGGAGAAAAGGCGCGTGTGACCGTCAAGCTCAAGGATGGCACAAAGATCAAAGGCTATGTTTCGCAAGCGCGTGATGAAGAATTCATCGTGCGTGACCGCAAGACAAATGAGCCGACGATCATTCATTACCGCGATGTCGCCAAGATCGAAAACAACCGTGGACACTCGACCGCCAAAGCCGTCACTATCGGCGTCGTCGCAGGCGTCGGCTCCGTTATCGCTGTGCTGGCGATTCTCTTTGCTACATTGGACGACTAACTTTGACAGCCGCTCCGAACAATTTGCGCGGTCGGTCTAAATTTTCCATCTCAGAAAGCGGCGACACAGGCAAGACACGCGGCACGTGCCAAGCCGAGAGAGCGGAAAATGGAGCATCATCTATGAGAGGCGCAGGGAGAGTGTGCATGAGGAGTATTCTAACGAGGCGTCGCTCTCAGCCGTGCTTGTTAGATGATGCATTTCACTTCCTAGCCCGAACACAGAGGAAACACGGCTGCTGTGATAATTCCTCATAATGCTTCGCGTCTGCTTCTCTGAACTCATCTGTCGGCTTTGGCTCGATGATTCTTTCCAAACAGAAGCCGGCTTCAATTAGCGGACTAAGTGTGGCACCGAGCGAACGGCGGAAACTCGGCATATGAACGCGCACCGGCTCAAATCCTTGCCACTCACTGCCGACCAACTCTGTTGCAAAATAGTTGCTCGACTTGAAATAGAGGTAATCGAAGAAAGGATGAGTGACCGAAAATATCAAGTAGCCTTCGGGACGTAAGACTCTGTAAAACTCTGCGAACGTGCTGCCCCAATCTTCGATGTATTCCAGAACGAGCGGACTCAGCACAATATCGAAAGACGAGTGGTCCAGAAAAGTGAGGGGCTTGCTCAAATCCGCTTGGCGAACATCTATTGTCACGCCGAGCCTTTGCTTTGCCAACTCGACCATCTTCGGACTGGCATCGACGGCAACGACCTCAGCGCCATGTTCAATCAACCATTCGGAATACACACCGGGACCACAGCCTGCATCAAGAACTCTTTTGCCTTTGACCTCCGGCATGAGCGACAAAGTTGCAGGGCGTTCGTAATATGCGTTATGCGGCTTTGTGTCAATAACTGCCGCATAAGCCTCAGCTAAAGCCTGATAAGCATCAAGAGCTATTGGTTGGTCAGCCATAGTTAATCCTCACCAGACTGTATTACACCGAATCTCAACCTAGAGAAGTATAGAGGGAACAAGCCTGAGAATCATTCAAGTTGAGGCGTCGCCCTCAGGCGAGTGTTGGAGCGGCGGCCTTAGCGCAAGACTTGATTTACTGCGACGGCTGCCAAGAAGGGGACTGAAAGTGGGCGCGCCCGCGCTCACTGAAGGCGTGCGGTAGCACGACCCGCGCCCATGCTGGCAGATTTAGGGCCGCCAAATCAGACTCCGCGAAGTAGCCGATTTCCAGCGTCTCCACCCCGTCGGGCCGCATGGCCCCGCCGAGCGCGCGGCACTCGAAGACCGTCATCAGGTACGTCACTTGGTCGCCGTTACTGTAGGTCACTTGGAACTCCGGGCCGCCGTAAACGCCCGCCACGCGCACCGGCTCAACCAGCAAGCGCGTCTCCTCCCACGTCTCGCGGACGACGGCGTCGGACGGCGACTCGTTCGGCTCGACGCTCCCGCCGGGCGCGACCCAGACGCCGCCCTCGGAGTGTCTAACGAGGAGGATGCGGCCCCGTCCGTCGTAAAGAAAAGCTGTAACGGAGGGGACGAGCAGCAACCCATGGCCGACTTTGGCCCGGAGGTTCTTAAGGTGATCCGAAATAGGCACTAACATTCCCCTTCCATGAAACCACAGGTGGAGATTCTCCCCTTATGAAGCGACCCGGTTACTAATTATCCTGCCGGTAGCTTGGGGACGCCGAACTGCCGTCGCCGATGCGCTCGATCTCGATGAGGACGTCGTAGAAAGTTGCGCCGCCGCCCATGTCGGTGAGTTGTTGTGAAGTTAGTTGATTGATGTTCTTCTGATCGGGCGAGAGTTTGTTCCACCAGACGGAGGGCGAGACGACGACGCCGGCGCGCGCGCGGGTGGTGACGACGGCGGAGAGTTCGCACGCGCCGCGCTCGTTGAAGGCGCGGACGCGGTCGCCGTCTGCGATACCACGCGCTTCGGCGTCCGCCGGATGAATCTCGACAAACGGGCGTTTCTCTTGGCGCAGTTGCTTGGCGAGATTGGCGAAACTCGAATTGAGGAACGCATGAGCCGCCGGGCTGACAAGCGCGAGGGGAAATCGTTGAGCCAACGTCGGCGCGCTCTGGCGCGACTCGCGCGGCGGAATGAACTCCGGCAGGGCGGGCAAGCCTTGTGCAGCGAGTGTCTCGGAATAAAGCTCGCACTTGCCGGAGCGTGTCGGGAAGTTTCCTTCGGCGAAGGGCGCGAAAGTTTCGGGGACGTTCAAGCGCAGCCAGCCGCGTTCGCGCAGGCGTTCGAG
>JALZKK010000313.1 GCA_030859285.1 Acidobacteriota bacterium
GAGCAGGCCGTTTTGATCGACGCATTTGAGGGCGGATGTTAGTTCGCTCGTGTCGGGCTGCCAGCGTCGTTGAGTGTCATTCTCAAGTTCGTTCAAGCGGGTGACGAGCATGGTGAAATCGCGGCGCGGAATGCGTGGGCGCGTGAAGGTCACGGCCCAAGAATAATATGAATAATCGACGCGGTAGGCGTAGCCGCCGTCCATCGGAATGGCGATGAGATAGACTTCGCCGCGCGCGTGTTTTGAGATGGCGGTGTAGGGCGCGGCGTGGCGGGTGGGCTTGAAGCCGCTCGCGCCGTAAAGGTCGGGCGCGAGTGTGACGACGGAAAGTTGCGCCGCCGCATCTTCCTCGACCCGCGATGTGCCGCGCGCGAAACTCTCGACCGCGCGCTCGATCTTGTTCCACTCGTCGCGCCACAAATGTTCGTAATCATCTGTGCGAGTCAAAACTTTTTCGACCTCCGGCAAGATCAGTTCATAAGCCCGCGCTTCGTCAACATCCGCGCCGCCCGCCATGTCTCGCGCGAGCGGCGAGAGGACGCCAGCATCGGGAATCGCGCCATCCCCGCCTTGAATGACGAGGCTTGCGCGGATTGCGCGCTCGTTCGTGTACTCGGAAAAGTCTCCCGACTCGGCGGCGGCGATCAATTGTTCGCGTAAGCCGAGCGCGCGCTCGCCCATCAACACCGTCCAGACGGACAGCACGCCATCGGTATCGAAGTGGTTGTTGGTGACAATCTCGATCCCGCGCGTCAACTCTGCGCGCAGCGGCGAGGCGACGAGGTTCAGCGCAATCTCGGTCGAAGTGTCGGCGCGGACTTCTGCCGGCGTCTCGTTGCCTTGCCAGTGCGAGAAATGCACGGCGTTCGGCACGACGCCGTCCATCGACAGCTTCGGCACGTCTTCTAGCCCCGCGTGGTAAAACTCAAAGCGCATGATGCAATTGTCCGTTGTTTTGTGTTGAGCGATCCTGCGTCTCGCTCTTGAGCGATCTTGTCATCAAGATGTGATGAGAAGTGTAACGGAGTCTCAGCCGAAAACGAAAGCTCGTCTTGTCGCCGCCGCCGTCTCGTCACTCGTCACGGTTCTTGTTAAACTGATTGCCGTGAAGGAGGTCACACGAATCGTGTCTATCGTGATATATGTCAAGCCGAACTGTCCGTACTGCCAGCAGGCGCGGGACTATTACAATGAGAGCCACATCCCTTTCGTCGAATACGACGCGCAGAACGACCGCGCGCGGCGTAAGGAGATGTTCGCTTATTCGGACGGCGATCCGACTGTGCCGTGCATCGTCGAGAACGGCGTCTATGTCGGCTCAGGCTGGGGCAATCCGCCGCGTGGTTGAACGGTGCATGACTGAGGCTGGCCGTGTGCCAGACGAGAGAGGATAGAGGGTAGAGGATAGCGGATAGTAAAAAGCAAATTATCTTTCACTATCCGCTATCCTCTACCCTCTATCCTCTTCTTCATTGCAAATCGCAAATCTAAAATCTACAATCAAAGCCTCTCATGATCGGTTCGACACTCCTTAATTATCGCATCACGGAAAAGCTCGGCGCGGGCGGGCAAGGGACAGTTTACAAGGCGGTGGACACGCGGTTGGGCCGCACGGTCGTCGTCAAAGTTCTCGCGCCGGAATTGACCGCGAAGGAGACCAACCTCAAGCGCTTTGAGCGTGAAGCACAGCTCGCTTCCGCGCTCGATCATCCGAACATCTGCATCATCTATGGCCTGCACGAAGCGGGCGGGCTGCACTTTATTACGATGCAGCACATCGAAGGCCAAAACGTGCGCGAACTCGTGGGCGGGCGGCCTCTGGAATTGCAGAGCGCGTTATCGCTCGCCATTCAAGTGACGGATGCGCTGGCCGTCGCGCACTCGCGCGGGATCATTCATCGCGACATCAAGGCCGGCAACGTGATGGTGACGCAAGACGGCGTCGCCAAAGTTCTCGATTTCGGTCTGGCGAAGCTGTTGGACGAAAGCCACGAGAGCAGCGCGCGCGGCGATATGCACTTGACGGAGTTGGGCGTGCCTTACGGGACGGCCACTTACGCCGCGCCGGAGCAGGCGACGGGCGGGCGCGTCGATCATCGCGCCGACATCTTCTCAACCGGCGTGCTGCTCTACGAAATGTTGATCGGGACGTGGCCGTTTCGCGGCCAGACGAGCGTCGAAGTCCGCTATGCCGTGCTGCACGACACGCCGCAGCGACTCGCCGAAGTCCGTGATGACACGCCGCTGCAATTGCAGCAGATACTTGATCGCGCGCTCGCCAAAAGCCCGGCGGCTCGTTACCAAAAAATGGCGGAGTTTCGCGACGACCTCCGCGCGGTCAGGCGCGAGTTGATCACCGGTAATATAACGAGCGCGCCCGACGACTTTGAGCCTATCGTGCCGCGTCATCAGCAGCCAGCCGGCGGGAGCAGCAGTGGTATCGGCGACACGTTTCGCCGTTGGCTCCGCAATATCACCGGCGGGGAGCCGCAGACTTCGCCACCAACCAACACCGGCACGGCTTCGCCGCAACGCACCGCGACGCCGCACGAGCAGCATGAGACGCCGCAGACCAGCCTGCCCGACGCCCCGCAGAAATCAATCGCGATTCTGCCCTTCCGCAATTTGAGCGGAGATCAGTCGGTGAGTTTCTACGAATTCTCGCTGGCCGATGCCGTGATCACGGAACTCGCGCGTTTGCGCTCGCTCGTCGTCCGTCCATCATCTCTGATCGTGAAGTATCAAGGCCAAGACCGCGACCCGCGCGAGATCGGGCAGGAGTTAAGCGTCAGCGCCGTGCTGGCTGCGAATTTCCTGCGCGCCGGCGAAAAACTGCGCGTCAACGCGCAATTGCTCGATGTGCAGACCGGCGATCTGTTGTGGAGTGATCGGATCGACGCAGCAGCCCAAGACATCATCGCCGTCCAAGACACCATCGCGCAGCGCATCGTTGACGGACTGCGGATCGAACTGACTTCCGATGAGCAAGTCGGCCTCGCGCAACGCACCGGCGGGGCCAATGCCGACGCTTACGAGGAATACTTGCGCGGGCGCGACGCGATGGG
>JALZKK010000314.1 GCA_030859285.1 Acidobacteriota bacterium
ACACGCCCGTCTGGTTGATGCGGCAGGCCGGTCGCTACATGCGCGAGTACCGCGAAGTGCGGGCGCGCACGTCGTTTCTCGAACTCTGCAAGACGCCCGACTTGGCGGCGGAAGTGACCGTCACCGCCACCGAACGCTTGAACGTCGATGCCGCGATCATCTTTGCCGACATTCTTTTGATCATCGAGCCGATGGGTCTTGCTCTCGAATTCGCCAAAGGCGAAGGCCCGCAGATTCACAATCCCGTGCGCGAAGCGGCGGACGTGGCGCGGCTGCGCGAAGTCGAAACCGTCGAATCGCTTGATTACGTGATGCAGGCCATCCGCACCACGCGCCGCGCTTTGAAACCCGACCTGCCGTTGATCGGCTTCGCGGGCGCACCGTTCACGCTCGCCTCATACATCTGCGAGGGCGGCGCGTCGAAAAACTACGTCCACACCAAACGCTTGATGTACGCCGATGCCGGCGCGTGGCACGCCATGCTGTCTCTGATCGCCCGCGCCCTCAGTCGTTATCTCAACGCACAGATCGCAGCCGGCGCGCAAGCCGTCCAACTCTTCGATTCATGGGTCGGCTGCCTCAGCCCCGACGACTACCGCGAGTTCGTTCTCCCGCACACTCGCGCCGTCATCCAAAACATCACGCCCGGCACGCCCGTCATCCACTTCGGCACCGGCACAGCAGCCCTCCTTGAATTGATGCGCGCAGCCGGCGGCGACGTGATCGGCTTCGACTGGCGCGTCTCGTTAGACGAAGCATGGCAGCGCGTCGGCCACGACGTCGCTGCCATGGGCAACTTCGATCCGGTCAGACTCTTCGCGGGCGTCGATCACGTGCGGGCAGAGGCGAAAAGAATTTTAGATCAAGCCGGTGGGCGCAACGGCCACATCTTTAATTTAGGTCACGGCATCTTGCCGGAAACGCCAGTCGAAAATGTGATCGCGCTAGTTGACGCCGTTCATGAGTTTGGTCGGAGGTAGATGATTAGGCTCTCATCGGAACACGCTATGACTGCTGCTCAATGTCATCGCAGACGCCATCGGTTGAACGTGCGAGGCCCTTTCTACGTGGAGGACGGCATGTGCATATCTTGTGCAGCGCCGCACGTTTAAGCGCCTGAACTACTGGACTTTGACGCCGAGAATCACTGTTATTTTAAGAAGCAGCCAAGCACGCAAGAAGAACTTGATCACGCCATCGAAGCGGTGTGGGCATCATGTTGTCAAGGGCTTCGCTATGCCGGGGATGATCCTTTCATTTTGCGTCGGCTCAGTGCGAAAGACTCTGCGGATTGCTGTGATGTTCTCTTAACTAAAAATGAACCAATACTACGACGCATTGTTAATCGTCTCCTTCGGCGGGCCTGAAGGCATAGATGAGGTGATGCCATTCCTTGAGAACGTGCTGCGCGGGAAAAACGTGCCGCCCGAAAGAATGCGCGCCGTCGCTCATCATTACGAATTGTTCGGCGGCGTCAGCCCGATCAACGAACAGAACCGGCAATTGATCGACGCGCTCAAGGCTGAGTTGGAGGCGCACGGCCCGCAGTTGCCGATCTATTGGGGCAATCGGAATTGGCATCCGTTGTTGGCAGACGCGATCAGGCAGATGCGCGACGACGGTATCAAGCGTGCGCTCGCATTCGTCACGTCGGCTTACAGTTCTTATTCGGGCTGTCGTCAATACCGAGAGGACATCGGGCGCGCGCAAGCGGAGGCCGGCGCGGCCGCGCTTGTGATTGATAAGCTGCGCGCTTTTTACAATCATCCCGGCTTTGTCGAGCCGAATGTTGAAAATGTGCAAGACGCGCTTGCACAAATTCCCGAAGAACGACGCGACGCCGCGCCCATCGCTTTCACAGCGCATAGCATCCCGATGGCGATGGCGGAGCATTGCGCTTATCAAGCGCAGCTTTTGGAGACTTGCCGGCTCGTCGCAGAAGGCGTCGGCCACGAACATTGGCAACTCGTTTTTCAGAGCCGCAGCGGCCCGCCGGCGCAAGCATGGCTAGAGCCGGACATCTGCGATCATCTGAGGAATTTGCGGGCAGCGGGCGTGTCGGATGTCGTCGTCGCGCCGGTCGGCTTCGTCTCGGATCACATGGAAGTGATCTATGACCTCGACACCGAAGCGCGCCAACTCGCGAAAGAGATCGTCATCAATCTGATTCGCGCAGCGACCGTCGGCACGCACCCGAAATTCATCAACATGATCCGCGAGCTGGTTCTCGAACGGATGACCAATGATCCTGAGCGGCGCGCGCTCGGCACGCGGGGACCAAGCCACGATGTTTGTCCGGCGGATTGCTGCCTGTATGTTCCGGCAGGACGTCCAAAACAAATGATGAATGCGGAATGATGAATGATGAATAAACGGACGGAGCTGCGCTTCATTCATCATTTCGCATTCATCATTCATCATTTATTGTGAATCATACTAACCGGCCTCGCATCGTTATCATCGGCGGCGGTATTAGCGGCCTGACGGCGGCGTATCAACTCACGCGATGCGCTTCGCATCAGTCGCCGCTTGAAGTTTTACTGCTCGAAGCGTCTGCACGACTCGGCGGTGCGATCCGCACGCACTGGCGTGATGGCTTTCTGCTCGAAGGCGGGCCGGATGCTTTCATCTCGGAAAAGCCGGAAGCTCTGCAACTCGCCAAGCAACTCGGACTCGAATCACAACTCGTTGAAACCAACGACGCGCATCGTCGCGCCTTCATCGTGCGCGGTGGCAAACTCCGCCCTGTCCCCGAAGGCTTTCAATTGCTCGCGCCATCGCGCTTCTGGTCTTTCGTCACGACGGATATTTTCAGTTGGGCAGGCAAAGCACGGATGGCGCTCGATCTAATTTTGCCGCAACGCGCGGGCGCGAACGCGGAAGATGATGAGAGTCTGGCCGGGTTCGTGCGGCGCAGGTTCGGGCGTGAGGCTTTGGAGCGGATGGCGCAGCCGATGGTCGGCGGCATCTACACGGCTGATCCCGA
>JALZKK010000322.1 GCA_030859285.1 Acidobacteriota bacterium
ACACTGTGCCGGTGTTGGAGAGCGTCTTTGGGACGGCGGGGCGGCTGCATGAGATGACCGTCTCCGGCATGACCGACTTGCAGATCGTCGCCGAGGCTCTGCGCGACGAAGGCTTCACGCATGAACAGATTCGCGCCCGCTTAGACGAACTGCAAACGTGCTATATGACCGAGATGGAGCGCGTCACGGCGAACGTCCATGAGCCGCTCTTTCATGCTCTGCCCGGCGCGCGCGAGACGCTTGAAGCCGTCGCCGCGCATCCGCGTTATCTCTCGGCCTTGCTGACCGGCAACATCGAGCCGGCGGCTCATTTGAAACTGCGGCTCGTTAGTCTCTCGCATTTCTTCCAACTACCCGGAGCCTTCGGCAATGATTCACACGACCGCCGCGAGCTGCCCGCGCTCGCTGCCGCGCGCATCAACCGGCATCTCGATTTCAATCTGCGTCCCACGCAATTCATCGTCATCGGCGACACGCCCAACGACATCGCCTGCGCCCGACACTTCGGCGCGCGCGCCATCGCCGTCGCCACCGGGCGCATGAATCCTGCCGCCGCTCTCCTCACGCACAACCCCGACGCACTGCTGCCTGATCTCTCAAACACTGAGAGAGTGCTGCGGACGCTGGCTGAAATGTGAGAGCTGTCCGTTGTCAGTGGTCAGTTGTCCGTTGCCTGTGGTCGATAATTTGAATGCCAAAGATCAAAGTTCAAGATCGAGCAGCACATAACAACGCACAACGGACTACTGACAATGGACAATTATTCAGACCATCGCGCGCCGCTCCTTGTCAAAACTGATGACTACTTTGTGAGTCACAATTTCAGAAGATGAGGAGAAGAAATGATGAACGTGAATTGGAAAAGATTGTCAGCCCCGGCCATCATGCTGGCCGCGCTGATTTTGCCGGCGGCGGCCGTCGCACAGTCGGGGCATCAAGGCCGTTGTAAGCCGAGATCGATTAACTCGCGCCAAGACCGGCAGCAGACGCGCATCCGTCAGGGCGTCCGCAGCGGCGAGTTAACGCGGCGCGAAACCAGCAAGCTCGCAGCGCAGCAGGCAGTGATCGCAACGAATGAAGCCTTCGCGCGGCGTTCGGGTGGCGAGTTCACTGCGAAAGAGCGCGCACGTATTCAGCGCCAGCAGAACAAAGCCAGCCAGAACATCTACGAACAGAAGCACGACGAGCAAGACCGTAACTGAGTTGTTGTCTGCATCAAGATCAAAAGGTGAGGCGTCCACTCTCCCCTGCGCCTCATCGTCCTGCCTCGCAGCTTCATCATTCCGCGTCGAGAGTCATCCTCCACTCAAATCCGCGATTGACCACACGATTAAGCAACCCCGCCTTCCGTGAAGTTATGATTGACGCGGCTCGCCGGTTTGGTGTAGAAGCGCGTCAACAGTTTTTCACCCACGTAGCCTCGCCAACTTCGTGTGCGGCAGCTTAACTTTTCTGGAGGTTGATATGACACCTGACATGAAAGCGCAATCGATCAATGAAGAAAGGATGAATAACTTTCTCGGCAAAGTCGTCGGCGACTTCGGCGCGGCTCTGAGCGCGACGCTGGTTTACATCGGGCAGAAGCTGGGCCTCTATCGCGCGCTGGCCGAACGAGGGCCGCTGACGCCCGCTGAGTTAGCAAAGGAGACCAACACCACCGAACGCTACGTGCGCGAATGGCTCGTCAATCAAGCCGCCAGCGGGTACGTCGAGTATGACAAAGAAAGCGGGCGCTTCAGCCTGTCGCCGGAGCAGCGCGTCGCGTTGACCGATGAGAACAGTCCGTTTTACGTGGGCGGCGGGTTCTACGTCGTTAAGGCGATGTCGCGCGCCGAGCCGCGTATCACCGAAGCCTTCCGCGAAGGCGGCGGGATGCTCTGGGGCGAGCATGATCCCGATCTCTTTATCGGTGTGGAGCGGTTCTTCCGGCCCGGCTATGCGATGCACTTGGTCAACAGTTGGATTCCGGCACTCACCGGCGTTGAAGACAAACTGAAGGCAGGCGGCAAAGTGGCTGATGTCGGCTGCGGTCACGGGGCTTCGACAATCATCATGGCGCAGGCTTATCCGAACTCGCGCTTCTACGGCTTCGACAATCACGCGCCGTCAATCGAACACGCGCGCCGCGCGGCAGAAGAGGCGGGCGTCGGTGAGCGCGCCATCTTTGAAGTCTCGGATGCGAACAGTTACGAAGACCGTGATTATGACATGATCGCTTTCTTCGACTGCCTGCACGACATGGGCGATCCCGTCGGCGCGATGAAGCACGCCTGCGACTCGCTGGCGGACGAAGGCAGCGCGCTGATCGTCGAACCGATGGCCGGCAACAGCATCGAAGAGAATTTTAACCCGATTGGCCGGACGTTCTCCGCCGCTTCGACGCTCTGCTGCACGGCCAATTCGTTGGCCCTCGGCGGCCCGGCTCTCGGCGCGGTCGCCACCGAAGACGCGCTCCGCGACACGGTGACGGCGGACGGCTTTACACAATTCCGCCGCGCCACCGAAACGCCCTTCAATCGCATCTACGAAGCGCGACGTTAATGAAGGGATGAGGGCGGAGGGATGAGGGATGAATACGAAGCAGTCTTTTTTCATCCCTCATCCCTCATCCCTTCCTTCATCCTTCATCCTTGCTATAATCTCTCCCTGCCTGTGAGATGAAAGCCTTAGTCATAGACGATGAAAATTTGGTGCGCGATAACGTAGCCGAGACGTTGCGCGCTGAAGGCTGGACGGTGAGCGAAGCCGAATCGGCGGAGCGCGCCTTCGAGTTGCTGCGTGATGGCGAGTGGTCGCTGGTTTTTTGCGACGTGCTGCTCGGCGGGCCGGGCAATCCAGACGGCTTTGCCGTGTTGCGCCGCTTCACGGAAGAGCAACCTGCCGCGCAGATCGTTTTGATGACCGGGCATGGCTCAGCGGTCGGCGCGCTCGATGCAGTGTCGTGGGGCGCTTACGACTACCTGATGAAGCCGTTCGACATTGCGGACGTGCGCGCCATCTCGCAGACCGTCCGGCGCAACCTCGAAAAACGACCTCAGCCCGGCGTGACGGGCGAGTTGGCTCCCATCCCGGCTTACACTTCAGACATCGATCTCGTCGGCCATAGCGCGGCGTTTGTCGAGATCATGAAACTGGTCGGGCGCGTGGCGACGACGAATCTGCCGGTGCTGATTACGGGCGAGAGCGGCACGGGCAAAGAAGTCGTGGCGCGCGCTATTCATCGCCGCAGTTTGCGCGCCGCAGGCCCGTTCGTCGCCGTCAACTGCGGCGCGATCCCTGCGGAACTGATCGAGTCGGAACTCTTCGGACACGTGCGTGGCTCGTTCACCGGCGCAACTGTGGATCGGCGCGGGCTGTGGCAGGAAGCCGACGGCGGCACGATCTTCCTCGACGAGATCACCGAGACGACGCCCGCCTTTCAAGTGAAACTCTTGCGCGCGTTGCAGGAAGGCGAGATACGGCGCGTCGGCTCGAACCAAAACTTGCGCGTGGACGCGCGCGTGATCGCGGCGACGAACCGCGATGTGGAGAGCGAGACGCAGGAAGGCCGCTTCCGCCAAGACTTGCTCTATCGCCTGAACGCCGTCACGCTGCACCTGCCGCCCTTGCGTGAACGGCGCGAAGACATTCGCCCGCTCGTCGCGCGCTTCACCGAGCGCGTGCTGCGGCCCGGCGCGCTGCCCGTCAATTTCTCGCGCGAAGCGATCAACTTGTTGGAGAGTTATCACTGGCCGGGCAACATCCGCGAATTGGAGAACGCCGTCGCCCGCGCCGTCGCGCTCTGCGATTCAATCGTTCGCCCACAAGACCTCCCGGAGCGCGTCCGCCACTCAGTCGATCAATCCCGCCTCGACACTGAAACTGACTTTCAGTCCACGCCCGCCGCCGAAGAAATGCTCTCTCTTTCCGAGATCGAGCGCCGCCACATCGTCCGCGTGCTGTCACGCACCGGCGGCAACAAACAAGCCGCCGCCCGCATCCTCGGCATCGACCGCACGACGCTCCAACG
>JALZKK010000362.1 GCA_030859285.1 Acidobacteriota bacterium
GGCTATTCCCGAGCGATGCGGGTCGGTGACCGGATTTACGTGACGGGGACGACGGCGACCGACGAGAGCGGGCAGGTGGTCGGCGTCGGCGACGCTTACGCGCAGACTGTGCAGGCGTTGAAGAATATCGAGAGCGCGCTGTCGCGTCTCGGCGCTGGTCTTGAGCATGTCATCCGCACCAGAATGTTCGTGACCGACATCTCGCGTTGGGAAGAGTACGGGCGAGCGCATGGCGAGTTTTTTCGAGAAATCTTGCCTGCGACGACGATGGTCGAAGTCTCGCGGCTCATTGATGAACAGATGCTCATCGAGATTGAAGCCGACGCTGAACTCTGAATTGAAATCTGCAAGGTCAGAAAAACATGCTCCACGAAATCACACGAAGAACCACGAAGCAGAGAGTAGCTGTATGTTTTGTGTTGTATTGTTTCGTGTGATTTCGTGGAGCAGGCTTTATTCCGTGTCATAATCCGGCAAGTCTCTGAAAACCTGCGGCCTGTTCTCTATAGCTCATTTTTATTTCATGTCAACTACTCACGACACGCCAATCGACATCGCACAGATCGAGCGCAACTTTCGAGAGATCGCGCCGCCGCTCTCGGAGGCGGAAGCGATCCTCGAATCGAACCGCTGCGTCTATTGCTACGACGCGCCCTGCACGCACGCTTGCCCGACGCACATCGACGTGCCTTCGTTCATTAAGAAAATCGCGAGCGGGAATCTGACGGGCGCGGCGCGAGTGATCTTCGACGCGAACCCGATTGGCGCGACGTGCGCTCGCGTCTGTCCCGTCGATGTGCTGTGCGAAGGCGCGTGCGTGGAAAAGACGCTGATGCAGAAGCCGATTGAGATCGGGCGGTTGCAGCGTTACGCGACGGACGCCGTGATGCGGAACGGGCGCGAGTTGTTCAAGCCGGGCGCGGCGAACGGCAAATCTGTCGGCATCGTCGGCTCCGGCCCGGCGGGGCTGTCGTGTGCGACTTACCTTGCGCGGCTCGGCTATGCGGTGACGATCTACGAACGCAAGCCTCTGGCCGGCGGGATGGATACCTACGGCATGGCAGAATACAAGATGGCGCAGCGCGTCTCGCTCGATGAAGTCGAACAAGTCGCGCGGCTCGGCGTTGAAATCAAGACGAATGTTGAGATCGGTCGTGATCTGACGTTCGACGATCTTGCCACCGCGCACGATGCAGTGTTCCTCGGCGTCGGTTTGGGACAGACCGCACGCTTGAACATTCTCGGCGAACAACTCGCGGGCGTCTATGACGCGCTGGATTTCATCGAGCGGATCAAGACACGCGATTGGTCGAGTGTTCCTGTCGGGCGCACCGTTGCCGTCATCGGCGCGGGCAACACAGCGATTGATGCGGTGACGCAAGCCAAGCGGCTCGGCGCAGAGCGCGTGCTGATGCTCTATCGCCGCAGCGCGCGCGAGATGCCGGCTTACCGCTATGAGTATGAATTAGCGAAGCAAGACGCGATTGAATTTTGGTGGCAGACCGCGCCAATTGAAATTATTGCTGATCAAAATGGCTTTCAAGTGGCGGCGCTGCGTTGCGTGCGGATGGAGTTGGGCGAGCCGGACACGTCGGGCCGCCGCTCATCGACGGTCATTCCCGGATCAGAATTTGAGATTCCGGTTGACATAGTGATCAAGGCGCTCGGCCAGACGAAGCGGCGCGAGTTACTCTCGCAAATTGCCGGCGTTGAGTTAGACGCGGCAGGTCGCGTTGTCATCAACCCAGAGACCATGCAGACCGGCAATCCGAAATTCTTCGCGGGCGGCGATTGCGTGAACGGCGGGCGCGAAGCTGTCGATGCCGCGCAGATGGGCAAGCTCACCGCGCAGGGCATTCATCAGACGCTGATGGGCGCGCGCGTCGAGTTCGCCGGGGCGCGTGAGCCTGCGCTCTAAACGTCACGGCCAGAGCGCGCAAAGCGTAGAATCTTGAGCAGTGAACGGCGGAAGCATTGAAAGCAGGTGTCAGATGACATCACAGCCCGAACATCGTTACACGCTCGAAGAGTATTTCGCGCTGGAACTCTCCAGCGAAGAGAAGTATGAGTTTTGGGACGGCAGAGTTTTTTGCATGGGCGGCGCGAGTCTCGCGCACAATCAGATCGCGCGCAATCTCGTTACACTCTTAGACAACCAGTTGCGCGAGCGCGGCTGCCAAACGCTGCCCGCCGACATGCGGATCAAAGTGCCGGCTTACCTGCCTTACCGTTATCCGGACTTGACGGCGCTCTGTGGCCGACCGGAGATCGAAGTCGTCGGCGGGCTTGAGATATTGACCAACCCCGCCCTGATAGTTGAAGTTCTCTCGCCCTCGACCGAGGCATTCGACCGTGGAGACAAGTTCACCTACTACAAATCTATCCAGAGCTTCAGCGAATACTTGCTGGTCGCGCAGCACCGCCCGCACGTCTCGCAGTTCATCAAGCGGGAGAATGGCGTCTGGGCCTTCATCGAGTTCAACGATCTGGCTGACGTAGTGCGCTGTTCTTCCGTGCCGTGCGAGCTGGCCCTCAGCGAGATTTACCGCAACGTGACGTTTGAGGGCGCGGCACGCGGCGAGTTTCAGGGGCCACCCGGCAGCGTCCTGCCTGATCCGTTGCAGTAGTTTTGAGGGAACAAAACCTATGGCAGACCTGAACGTTGATTTCGTCGGCATCAAATCGCCGAACCCGTTTTGGCTGGCGTCCGCGCCGCCGACGAATATGGGATCGATGGTGGAGCGCGCGTTCGACGCGGGCTGGGGCGGCGCGGTGTGGAAGACCCTCGGCGAGCCGATCCGTAACGTCTGCTCGCGGCTTGCCGCCATCGATCACGGGCCGCAGCGGATGATCGGTCTGAACAACATCGAGTTGATCACGGATCGCCCGCTCGCAGTGAATCTCAAAGAGATTCGTGAAGTGAAGCGGAAGTATCCGCAGCACGCGCTCGTCGTGTCGTTGATGGTCGAGTCGCGGCGCGAGGCTTGGCACGAGATTGCGAAGCAAGTGGAAGACACCGGGGCGGACGGCGTGGAGTTGAACTTCGGCTGCCCGCATGGGATGAGCGAGCGCGGGATGGGTTCGGCGATGGGCCAAGTCCCCGACTACACCTGCATGGTGACGGAGTGGGTGAAGGAAGCGACTTCACTGCCGGTTATCGTGAAGCTGACGCCGAACGTGACGAGCATCACGCCGCCGGCACGCGCAGCAGTCAAAGGCGGTGCGGACGCGCTTTCGCTGATCAACACGATCAATTCGATCATGGGCGTCGATCTGGAAACATTGGTCCCGCACCCGAACGTAAACGGGCTGGCCGCGCATGGCGGTTACTGCGGCCCGGCGGTCAAGCCGATTGCTTTGAACATGGTGTCTGAGTTGGCGCGTGATTCAGAGGTCAACATCCCGATCAGCGGCATCGGCGGCATCAGCACTTGGCGCGACGCGACGGAGTTTCTCTTGCTCGGCGCAACGACTGTGCAGGTTTGCACCGCCGTCATGCATTACGGCTATCGCATTGTCGAAGACTTAATCGACGGCCTCTCGAATTATCTCGACGACAAAGGTTTTACATCTGTCCGCGACATCATCGGTTTGAGCGTGCCGCGCGTCACCGATTGGGGCAATCTCGATCTCAATTACCACACGGTCGCGCGCATCGATCACGCAAAGTGCATTCAATGTAATCTCTGCCACATTGCCTGCGAAGACGGAGCGCACCAGTGTATCGACTTCACGACGATTAACGGCAAACGCTTCCCTATCGTTGATGAGCCTGAATGCGTCGGCTGCAACCTTTGCTATTTAGTTTGTCCCTCGCCCGGCTGCATCTCGATGGTGCGATTAGACGAGGGCAACCAGCCGCTGACTTGGCGTGAGCTAATGGCAAGAGCTTAGTCTAAATTTCCAAACGCTTATGAAACACCTACTGAAGCTGACGTTGGGATTACTCATGTCCGTCAACTCTGTGGCCCAAAATTCTCCCGCCCAGTCTGCCGGGGCGAGCCTGCCTGCCGGTTACTGGCCGTTGGAGAAAAGCCAGCCCATCCTCGACAAGATGCAGACGATCCGGCTCGCGCCGGAACTCTCGCACTTGAGCGAGGGCGAGCGGAGAGCCGTCGGCAAGCTGCTCGAAGTCGGAAAGATTTTCCAAGAATTGTATGAAGAGCAGCGGCACGCGCAGGCGCTCGCGGCGCAACGCGAACTGCGGCAACTCGATGCGCGTCTCGGCTCGACGCCCGCAACGCAAAATCTGCTCACGCTTTACCGACTGAATCAAGGGCCAATCGCCACGACGCTTGAGAACAAACGCGAGCCGTTTTTGCCGGTTGACCCGTCGCCGCCGGGGAAAAATGTTTATCCTTGGGGCGTCAGCAAAGAAGAGATTGAAACTTTCCTCGCGGCGCACACGGAAGAGCGCGATTCGATCCTTGATCTCCGCACAGTCGTTCGCCGCGCCACAGGGGAAAATCTCCGGCGTGATCTCGACAAGCTCAAGCAGCATCCCGTTCTCGCGGCTTTGCATCTGGGACTGACAGCGCGGCTTGAGGCGCGGCTCTCACGTCCCGATCCGAAAAATTTTTACGCCGTCCCTTACGCCGTCGCTTACGCCGACGCACTCGTGCGCGCGCACGCGCTTTTGAACGAAGCCGCCGATGCCGTGCAGCAGGACGATGGAGAGTTCGCGCGTTACTTGCGTAATCGCAGCCGCGATCTGCTGTCGAACGATTACGAGTCGGGCGATGCCGCGTGGATCACGGGCCGCTTCAAAAATTTGAACGCGGAGATCGGTTCATATGAAGTCTATGATGATGAACTCTTCGGCGTGAAAACTTTTTTCGCTCTCAGCCTCCTCGCCACGCGCGGGACAGAGACGGAAGCGTTACGCAAGGCGATGAGGGGATTGCAAGCGCTCGAAGATTCGCTGCCTTACGCGAATCATAAGAAGATCAGAGAGGACATTCCCGTCGGCGTCTATGACGTGATCGCGGACTTCGGACAGTCGCGCGGCGGCAATACCGCGACCATTCTGCCGAACGAGAGTTATCTCGCGCGCCGTTACGGGCGCACCATCCTGCTGCGCTCGAACATCATGCGTCACCCGGAATTATTTCAGGGCGCGGGCAATGCGTGGACAGCGGCGGTCGCGCCGGCGCACGCCAATGAGTTGACCTCCGACGCCAATTTCTTCCGCACGCTCTGGCACGAAGTCGGCCACTATCTCGGCGTGGATCGAACAACAGACGGGCGCGATCTCGACACGGCGTTGCAGAAAAATTCGAGCGTGCTGGAAGAAATGAAGGCCGATCTCGTTTCGCTGTTTGTCGCCGAAGCCTTGCACAAACAGAATTATTACACCGCCGAGCAACTCCGCTCAGTCTATGCCAGCGGCATCAACCGCGTACTACAAAACAACCAGCCGCGCCGCGATCAGCCTTACAACACGATGCAACTCATGCAGTGGAATTTCTTTCTGGAGAACGGACTGTTGAGCTTTGATCCGCAAACGAAAAAGCTCGGCATCAACTACGGCAAGTATCACGAGACGGTCGGCAAGCTGCTCGCGCAAGCGCTTGAAGTGCAGCACAAGGGCGACAAAGCGGCGGCGAACCAATTTATTGAGCGTTACACAAAATGGGATGAGAATTTGCACGGGGCAGTGGCGAAGAATATCCGCGACCAGCAGCGTTACCGCTTCCGCCTCTTCAAGTACGCGGCGTTGAATGAAGGTTCGGCAGCTTAACTTACAGACCAAATGTGTGATAGTTCGGCTAGGAGAATTTATGGAGATAATCAATACGGACGTAGTAATCGTCGGGGCGGGTCCGACGGGACTCTCTTTAGCCTGTCAGTTTATCCGGCACGGAGTTGATTTCCGTATCGTCGAGAAGAACGAAGGCGTCACACCTTACTCCAAAGCCATCGGCGTTCATGCCCGCACGCTTGAGATTTACGAACAACTCGGTATGGCGGAGAGCGCGACAACTGAGGGCGCGATTGCCGGGAAAGTCCGAATGCTCGAAGGCGGCGAGGTACTCGGCGAAGTTGATTTGTCGAATATCGGCGAGGGTCTCAGTGCTTACCCGTACATGCTCGTGCTGGAACAGAGCAAGAACGAACGACTGCTCTACGAATACATGCAAAGTCATGGCAAGGAAGTTCTCTGGCACACGGAACTCGAAAGTTTTTCTCAAAAGAACGCGGGCGTGGCCGCGCAGGTTAAAAACTCTACGGGCGCGTCTCAAGTTATTGAAGCCAAGTACCTCGTCGGCTGCGACGGACCTCGAAGTCCGGTCAGGCACGCGCTCGGAATCTCCTTTGAGGGCAGCACGTTCGAGCGTCTCTTCTACGTCGCCGATGTGCAGATTGATTGGGAGTTCAGCCACAACGCGCTGCACGTGTGCCTCGCGCGAAACGCGGTCGTCGCCTTCTTCCCGATGAAGGGGGAGAATCGTTACCGCATCGTCGGCGCTTTCCCTGAAGGCTTCGACAAAGACGAAGGCGAGATTTTGTACGAAGAGATCGAAGGGCGCATTAAAGAGGAAGCGGAAATCGCGCTCGACATCTCGCACGTCGACTGGTTTTCAACTTACAAAGTTCATACGCGCCACGTTAATAAATTCTCCGAGGGCAGATGTTTTCTCGCCGGGGACGCGGCGCATATCCACACACCAGCGGGCGGGCAGGGCATGAACACAGGGATTCAGGACGCCTACAATCTGGCGTGGAAAATGGCTTATGTTCTGAGGGGTGATGCCGACGAACATATCCTTGACACTTACAATGAGGAGCGTCTCCCGAACGCTAAAAGGCTCACGGAGACGACCGACCGAATGTTTAATCTCGCCGCCGGTTCAGATTGGTTGTTGAATCTCATTCGGACGACCGTCTTTCCACCGATGGCGAAATTCATTCTCAGCTTCGACGCTGTCAAAGAAAGATTCTTCCCTTTGATGTCGCAAATCGGTATCAACTACCGCGCTGGTTCTCTGAGCGATCACGGCGACGAGGGAGGATTTGAGGTCAAAGCCGGAGACCGATTGCCTTACTTCCTCGTTGACGGCAAAAGCATCTACGACAAGTTGCGTGAGCCGAAATTCCATCTCCTGACTTTCTCGAATGGAGGGAGCGATTACCAAACGGTGCGGGGCGAAGTCGAAAGCGAATACGCGCATCTGATTGATTATCACGTCGTCCCTCTTTACCCACGTGTGGCAGAAATCTTTGGCACGAGCAAACCCTTCAACGTGCTGCTCAGACCGGACAACTACATTGGATTCCTTTCTCAAGAAACTTCGTCGAGGCGGTTAAGAGATTATCAAAACGAGGTCATCCGCAGAAGTTGAGCCGCGGAGATGAAAATAGAAGAAGTCTTAATTGTCGGCGGCGGTATTGGCGGCTTGACTCTCGCCTTGGCATTGCGGCGGGCGAACATTCCGTGTGCAGTTTTTGAACGCGCACCGGAGTTGAAGGAAGTTGGCGCAGGGATAGGTGTGTGGACGAACGCCGTCAAAGTGCTTGACCGTCTGGGCGTCGGGGCGCGCCTGCGCGAAACGGGCGCGCCAGTGCACATAGGCGAGATGTGTTCCGCCAAAGGGCAAGTTCTTTCACGCACGAATCTCGACCAGCTTGTGCGCGAAGCGGGTGCGGCTTGCTACGTTGTGCATCGCGCCGAACTGCATGCGGCTCTGGCGGAACAACTTCCTGAAGGCGCAATCAAGACGAATCATGAATGCGTCGCGGTTGAAGAAGACGAAGCGGGAGTGACGATTCACTTTGCCGACGGGACGAGCGCGAAAGGAACGCTCGTCGTCGGCGCGGACGGGATCAACTCAATCGTGCGGGCGCATCTCTGGGGACCATCGAAACCGCGCTATGCAGGACAAACCTGTTTTCGCGGCGTGGTCAAGATGAAAGCCGACGATGGTGTGGTGCGGGAAATTCACGGCGCGGGCAGGCGCTTCGGGATTTGCCCTTTGAGCAGAGACAGAATTTATTGGTACGCGGCTCTCAACGCGTCGGAAGGAAAGATGGTTGACTTTGACGAACGACAGCGATTCTTGCTCGAAGAGTTCAAAGACTGGACGTGGCAAGTTCCAAAGATCATTGCCGCCACCCCGACCGAAACGATTCTGCAAAACGATTTGGTTGACCGCGTGCCGATTACCCGTTGGAGCAAAGGAGCGATCACTCTGCTTGGAGATGCGGCGCATCCGACCACGCCGAATCTCGGACAGGGCGCGTGTCTGGCAATCGAGGACGCGATGATTCTGACTCGTCATTTGGTCGAGTACACAAACGTGGCCGAAGCTTTGCAAAGCTACGAGCGGGCGCGGGGCAAACGCACGGCGGCAATCGTCAAACAGTCTTGGACTTTCGGAGCGTTGGCGAGGTGGGAAAATCCGTTTGCCGTTCACCTGCGCGAGTTGCTTGTTCGGGCGACACCCCAATTCTTGGTGCAACAAACCATGCGGAAGCAAATCGGCTTTGATGCCGGCAATTTGTCATGAGGTGAAATCCGCCATGACTCGCATGTTAGGCATTCTGGTCGCGGTGACGTTCGGAGTGTTGAGCCTGTTTCATTGGTATTGGGCGTTGGGCGGGAGATTTGGCAGCGGCGCAACCGTGCCTACCGTCGGGGAAACGCGAGCCTTCAATCCGTCACCTCTCGGAACTGTTCTGGTCGCCACAGCACTGCTTCTTGCGATGCTGATCATACTTGGACAGCTTGGTCTGCTCGGAGAGGCAATTCCAAAATGGATGTTCCGTTGGGGAACCTGCGGCATTGCTTTAGTTTTTCTGCTCAGGGCGGTCGGAGAGTTCAGGCTGATCGGATTCTTCAAGCGGGCGAGCGACACCCCATTTGCTTATTGGGACACATGGCTATTTTCTCCGTTGTGTCTTGTGATTGCTGTCATAGCTTTTGCGCTCGTTTACACCGAAACTTAAAGGCAAGAAAATGATTTTTCTGCTCATCGCTTTGTTCGGCTAAAGAATACCAAACGGTCTCTTTTTGTATTGGTTGTTATACGAGGCGGACGTGTCCCTGCCGCTACAATTATGCTCACCTCACTCGACGATAATCGGCAGATCGGCTATGACTTCGTTGCCGGCCAAATCAGCCGCGAAGATGCGGAGGACGTATTCGCCCGGTTGGAGTTTCGATGCCTCCCAACGATCTTCCCGGCTCTCGCCGTCGCGGACGATGTTGCTCACTTCATAGAGAAAGCGCGTGGCGGCGCTGCCATAGACGGTGATACCGCTCTCGTCGGCGTAGGCGATCTTGACCGCTTGCTCGTCCGGCGGCAGGCGGTCAAAGATGATGTTGACGCGCGGCTCTGTAAAACCGGGAGCCGGTGTGCCGTCTGGTCGGAGAATTTGATAACCGAGTTTGTACAAGCCCAAGCGACGGCGCGCGCTGTTACCGTCAACTTGATCGTAAGCATCGACGACGATCCGCACGTCACCGCTGACGATCAATTTACCTTCCTTCTTTTTCGTGAAGCGTTCGCCCGCCGGGTTAAAGAGATGAATGCCGTCGCGTTCGATCTTCGGCGCGACCGTGTCGCTGAATCCGTTGAAAGGTAAGACGAGGGGGTTTATTTCTGCGCCGGGCGGGCCGAAGTTGAGATGGATGTGATACATCCGATTGAGCGTGCCGAGCGGATCGCCGACGCGGAAACGCGCGCCGCGCTTGAGCCGCACGCGCACGATCTGTCCCTTGTCGTCGCGGACGTGGATGAACTGCGAGCCGTCTAAAGGTTGATCCTTAGCGTCGCGCCCGACGTGCAGGTGAATATAAGAGAAGAGTCCGACGCGCAGCCCTTCGTTTAGTTCGCCGAAGCCCCAATTACAAATCGGACTCGTGATCTTCTCTTCGTGAACAGCCCGCGCTGTCGCGCCGTAAGGGCCTTGAATGTCGATGCCGCTGTGCAAATGGTGTCGGCTCTCGCCATCGTAACTGCCGCGCACTTCGCCCAGAGTAGCGACCATTTCATGCCGTTGCCCCTGCGGATCGAGCGGCCACGGGAACTCCGTCGGAGCGCCGATTAGCTCTGGGGATAAGCGAGGCACACTGATGCCATTGAGCGGAGTCGCCGCTACTGCGCTTTCGGCGGGCGACACTTGACGGAGGAGATGATTAGCGCTGTCCGCAATGAAGAGCAGGCCGTCGTCGCCGACTGCGATGCCGGTGGGGTGATTGAATCTCGCGCCCCTCAGACCGTCGCCGTCCGCGAAGCCTGAGCCGATGCCGGAGAGGTGTCTCATCGTCCCGTCGGGTGTAATTTGTTTGACGCGCCCGCCCCTCGCTTCGGTCACATAAACAAAATTGTCGTGCGTGAGCGCTAACCCGATGGGAGATGAGAGCGTTGCCGAGACTGCGCCATCTTCGGTTTTCAGTTCGACGGTGCTGACTTGCCCGTTGCTCGCCAACTTGCGAATCCGGTGGTTGCCGGTGTCGGCGATGAACAGTTCCCCGTCCGGTGTCGCGGCTATCGCGCAAGGAGTGTCAAAGAGCGCGCCCGTTAAAACATCGCCGTCGCGGTAACCGGGTGTGCCGCCGCCGGCTAAAGTCTTCACCTGTCCATCTGCATTGATCGCACGAATGCTGTCGTTGTAGGTATCCGCGACGTAAACAATTCCCGCTTTGTCAACGGCGATTCCGACGGGACCATTAAACTGCGCGGAGTTGGCGGGGCCGTCCCGATGTCCGGCGTTGCCGTCTCCTGCGATGGTCGTGACAACCCCTTCGGGCGTGATCTTGCGGATGCGGTTGTTGCCGGTATCGGCGACAAAGAGATTTCCGTCGTGGTCTGTTGCCAGAGCCGACGGACTGTTGAATGCTGCCGCGCCGCCCTGCCCGTCGGCGAAGCCCTCACGCCCACCGGCCAGCGTGACGACGACGCCCTCTTTCGTGATCCGACGAATGCTGTTGCTGTCGCCCGCGTCAGCAACGTACAGATTTCCCTCCCGATCAATGACGATGCCGAACGGATCGTGAAAGCGCGCTTGACGAGACGGGCCGTCACGCCCGCCGGGAACACCATCGCCCGCCAATGTCGTGACGACGGCACGCCAACCGGCAATCGTCGGCGGCAGTTTTCGTTCCGCCCGGCGATAGAGAACAAGCGCAAGGCCGCCGCACACGATCAACGCCGACAATACCGCGAGGGACCAACGTGTGATGGAATGTTGAGAGATGGAGAAGTTACCCCTTGTCTTTGCCGACATCAATGCACATCCGCTTAACTTTATCGTTTCAAATAAAACTCAGCCAACCATGGCTGCTGAACTTTGTACCATAAGATTCCGGCCGCAGCGGTAATGCTCGCTTTCGTTTGACGCCTCGCTTGGTAACTTTATAATTCACAAAGCATGTTTTCCTTAATCAACATCAATATCAGGCGCAAGTTTCTCAGCCGCGTTCCGCTGTGGTGCGCGCTAATCATTCTCCTTTGCTACTTCGCACAGGAAACGTTCGCTGTCGCGCATTGGTCCACTAAACTTGATGGGCGGGTGCGTTTTTATCAAACGACGGAATTGGGCGTGCTGGTCGTCGGCACGGAGAAGTCGCTGTATGGCGTGGACAGTGAGTCGGGCGAGGTGCTGTGGCGGCGCAAGAACACGCGCTTGGACGAGACGGATGTCGCGCCTGTTCCCGGCACAGACCTTTTGCTGTTGAGCTACGGAGGCGACAAAGAGACGCGGCTGGAAGTAGCTGATCTGGTAGCCGGGAACACTCTCTGGCGCAGCAACAAAGTGCGCGGCTCGGTGATGCAGATGGCGCTTGAGCCGGATGCTAATATGCTCGCCGTCGTCTTCGCGCGCGACGCACGCGGGCGGGCGCGTGAGAATTTCAAACGGCGACCTACTGTTCACTCCTTCGATCTCGGCGCGGGCAGAGAATTGTGGAAGTACGAACTTGAGAGCGAAGTTGAGATGATGCCCGTCGTGCGGGGCGACGGCGAAGATGCGGAAGTTTCTTACACGCTCGACAATTACCGCCCGCCGGTTTTTCTCGCCGGGCGGCTGTACCTCTTCTATGAGGGCGTGACCTCGCTCGACGCGCGCACCGGGAAAGAATTAGAGCGCGAGAAGTTTCGCGTCAACGAGGAAGGATTAGCGCTCACCGAAGCGAACCCGATTGCAGATGAGCGTTACCTTTACGTCTCTGGTCGCGGGCGCGTGCGCGCCATCTCGCGCGCGAGCGGCGAAGTGGCGTGGGAGGCGAAGGATTTAGGTCTGACGCCGGAGATGCTGTTGACGCGCGATACTCTCTACGTCCGCACGGGCGGGCAATTCACGCGCCTGCGTGATGGGGAGACGGTCGAGCGCGGCACTTACGGCGTCAGCGCGATTGATGTCGAGAACGGGAAAGTTCTCTGGCGTTACAAAGGAGCCGACAAAGGCATCACTAATATCGCCCTGCCCGATCCGGCGTCGCTCGCCATCGCCGACCGCGACGATCTCATCACGGTTGACGCGGCGACGGGCAAGCGTCGCGCGAAGATTTCTCATGGCATTGACCGAGCCGCATTTGTTTTATTGAACGAGCGCGGTGAAGCCGTCGTCGGAGGGACCAACGAAATCGCAGGCTTCGACATAACCGGCGGACGGGAACGTTGGCGCGCGCGTCACAACCCGCCGGGACGCGGTATCCTTCGCACCGTCGCAGGGGTCGCCGCCCGAGCCGCCTCGCTTTACTTTCGTTACGGCGGAGCGGCAACGACCGCGTTTCGCGGCGCGCAATTGTTGGGGGCGGCGAGCAGCTTGCGCTGGTCCGGGCTGGCGGCGCACGCGACGTTGCCCAACCTGACGAGCCTCGCGGCCAACTCTGCGCGCGAGTATGCGCGCGAGCGTTTCTCATCTTTCGGCGTTTTGTCGCGCGTGCGCCAGCCGTCTAATTTATCCCTGCCGCGCGTGCCGCGCCCGTCAATTGACGTGGAAGAACGCTTGCTCGACCGCCTCGATCCCGGACGGCAGCTTGAGCGGCTCTCGCGCTTCCTCTGGCGTCGCCGCCAACTCGCGGCACTGCGCGGTGAGTGGATGTACTTTTACACAGACTTGAAAACGGCGAGCGGCGGGCGCGGACTCGCCGGAATCAACATCAACACCGGCACAGCGGAGCGCGCGATCCGCTTGAGCGACCCGGACGAACGATTTATCAGCGACGAAGCGACGGGACTCCTCTACGTCTCAAAGGATGACCGTCTGCTCGCCTATCCTTTGACAACAGTGACAAGATGAACTTGATAGATAGCAATGAGGCTTTCCACAATGCATGAGAGCGTTCTATGCATCCTGTCCATCTTGTTAATCCTGTCTCATCCACTTGTATTTTGATTTAGTTGGTTCCCGAACACATGCGACTGCTGAAAAAAGTTTGAACCATCTGCTGCGATAGTGAGAAACTGAATTGCCCAGTCGGAAATGTAGTTTCAGGTAATTGGTATCCGGGCGGTTTTCGACATTTCCTGCCGTATCGGTCCCATCACGCTCGGCGCTTTACGATCAGCTTTGCGGGAGATCAGAGAGATGCAGACTAAACTTCCATTGGTACTCGATTTATCTGAAGTCGGCGCGGATGATGTCGCCCTCGTCGGTGGCAAGTGTTCCAGTCTGGGCGAGTTGTATCGCGCGCTCAAACCGCAGGGCGTTCGCGCGGTGGACGGATTCGCGACGACGAGCGAGGCTTACCGGTTGCTGCTTGACACGGACGAATTGCGCCAGCGTTTGCGCGAGTTGCTTGACGGACTCGATCACAGCGACGTGAAAGAGTTGAACCGCGTCGGGCGGGCGGCGCGGACGTTGATGCTCGATACACCGTTGCCGCCAGCCGTCAACGATGCGCTCCTCGATGCGTACCGGCAATTGTGCGAGCGGACGGCGCGGCCCATTTGCGAAGTCGCCGTGCGCTCATCGGCGACCGCCGAGGATTTGCCGGACGCTTCCTTCGCCGGGCAGCAGGACACGATGCTGAATGTGCGCGGCGAGGAGCGTTTGATCGAATCGTGCCATCGCTGCTACGCCTCTTTGTGGACGGATCGCGCGATCTCATATCGGGCGTCGCGCGGCTTTGATCACTTTGAAGTCGCGCTCTCAATCGGCGTGCAGCCAATGGTGCGTTCGGACTTGGCTTCGTCGGGAGTGATGTTCACGCTTGACACCGAGTCGGGCTTTCGCGATGCGGTGGTGATCAATGGCGCGTGGGGCTTGGGTGAAGCTATCGTGCAAGGGATGGCGACGCCGGACGAGTGGGTGGTCTTCAAGCCGACGCTCAGGCAGGGCGCGCGCTCGATTGTGAGCCGGCGATTGGGGACGAAAGAAGTAAAGATGGTTTACGGTTATGAAGAGCGTGGCACGCGCGTCTGCGAAGTGGTCGAGGCACAGCGCAATCGCTTCGCGCTTGATGATCACGAGGTTTTGCAATTGGCCCAGTGGGCTTGCTTGATCGAAGAGCATTACTCGGCGCGTGCGGGACATGATCAGCCGATGGACATCGAGTGGGCCAAAGACGGGCGCACCGGCGAACTCTTTATCTTGCAGGCGAGGCCGGAGACGGTTCATTCTACGAACCGCGAGAACTACATCGAGAATTACCGGCTCAACGGCGATCACGGCGCATCGCTGGTGACGGGCATCGCGGTCGGCGAGAAGATCGGGCAGGGCCGCGTCCACGTCTTGGCCGATCCGGATCACTTGGCGGAGTTTGCCGCCGGCGACGTGCTGGTGACTTCGATGACCGATCCGGCGTGGGAGCCGATCATGAAGCGCGCAGCCGCCATCGTGACGGATCGCGGCGGGCGCACGTGCCACAGCGCGATCATCAGCCGCGAGTTGGGGCTGCCTTGCATCGTCGGCACAGGCAATGCCACACAGAAGTTGCAGACCGGAATGGATGTCACCGCGTCGTGCGCGGAAGGCGCGCAGGGCAACATATATGAAGGACTCGTCGAGTTCAACGTCGAGCGGCACACGGTCAGCGCGGGCGAGCGGCCACGCACGCAAGTGATGATGAACGTCGGCGATCCGGATCACGCTTTCGCGTTGGCTTCTTTGCCGAACGATGGCGTCGGCTTGGCCCGTCTGGAATTTATCATCAACAATCACATCGGCATTCATCCGATGGCGCTGGTCAAATACCCGAACTTAGAACGTAAAGAGGACGTGCGCGAGATCGAGCGGAGAATCGGCGAGGAAGACCCGCGCGAATTTTTCATCCGCTGCTTGTCAGAGGGCGTCGGCAGGATCGCAGCGGCGTTTTATCCGAAGCCGGTGATTGTCCGCATGTCGGACTTCAAGTCGAATGAGTACGCGCGCTTGATCGGGGGACAACAGTTCGAGCCGCTTGAGGAAAATCCGATGCTCGGCTTTCGCGGCGCGTCGCGTTATTACGACGAGCGTTACCGCGAAGGCTTCCGGTTGGAATGTATCGCGCTCCGGCGCGTGCGCGAAGACATGGGACTCGTGAACGTCAAGGCGATGATTCCCTTCTGCCGGACGGTCGAAGAAGGCGAGAAAGTGATCGCGTTAATGCGCGAGTTCGGATTGCCGCAGGGCGAGAACAGTTTGGAGATTTACGCGATGTGCGAACTGCCCGCCAACGTCGTCTTCGCGGACGAGTTTCTGCGCGTCTTCGACGGCTATTCCATCGGCTCGAACGATCT
>JALZKK010000365.1 GCA_030859285.1 Acidobacteriota bacterium
TCGCCAAGATCGTCGTCATGCCCGCGTCAATGCCGCGCACGACGCCGCTTGAGTCAATCACGGCGACGCCGGGATCAAGCGAACTGAAAATGATCGGCGCGTTCGCGATCTCCGCTCCTTCGGTGTCAAACACCGTCGCTCTGAATTGAACCACGCGACCGATGCCGACGCGCGCGTTCGTTGGCGTGAGCGACACGCTCGCGGCCCGGCGTGTGCCGATCAAGTGAATCGTCGTCGGGTTACTCTCACGCCCATCGGCGCGCACGATGAGCGGCACGACGCCAGCGCCGGCCAGAGACCTTTGCAAGACGACATGAATCTCATCGAGGCCGGGGAAGTCCGGCGTGGGCGCGATAATTTCGACGGTCAAGGGACGATTGTTGATGAACGCTTCGACCCGTGATGCGCCGCGCACGCCGGTCGCAAAGAGTGACAATCGCCGGACATTATTCCGCGCGTCGATTGGATCGAAGGGAAGGCGCAAAAAAGTTTCCGCGTCGAGCGCGATGGCTGCGCCCGCGCCATCGCCGCTTTCGGTGAAGACGCCGGGCGCGGACGGCGTGATCGAAACGGTGGCCCGCGATTCGTAGCCGTCGTGATTTCGCACCGCGATCTCCGCCGCGCCCGTCTCGGTCTCCGGCGGGATCACGAAGTCGGTGCGCGTGGGCGAGACGAACAGCAGTTGCGCCGGGCGTCGATTGACGAGGACTTGCGTGTTGGCGAAAGAGCGCGGGAACGTCCGGTCTGCGAGTCGATTCGTTTGTGCGGAGATGAGAGCGAGATTGGTCCCCGTCGCATAGGCGATCTGATCGGGAGCGAAGACGTTCTCATTCGACGGATCGCGCCCGTGTGTCGCGGCATGTATTACTTGCAAATCGGTTGAAAAGGGAATGCGCGCCGGCAATTGCGCGACGTAAATCTCCGAGTGGTTGACGAATTCCGCGTCGCCGACCGGGCCGGAAAGAATGCGGGGAAAATTAAAAGCGACAGTCGCGCCGTCATCGTCGAGCGATGAAATAATCTCGGCAGTGGCTTGAGCGGGCGCGTCTGTGACGCGCGAGAAAACGTTGGTCGGAATATCATAAAAATAGACTTCAACGCCGCCGTCCGAGTTGCCGCCCGTGACGTTGCGGCGCGTGGCGAAGACGATGCGCGAGCCGTCGCCGCTGATTGTCGGATGCAGCGGCACGTCTTGTGATCGCGCCCTTAAAAATGTCACTTGCCGTGAAAGATTATTGCGCCCGTCATAAAAGAAGACTTGATTGACGCCCGCGCTGTCGGCGGCAGCATAGACGATGCGCGTGCCGTCGTCGCTCGTCGCCCGCCCAAACGTCAGAGCCAGTCTGTTGACGTTCGCCGCCAGCACACGCGCCGAGTTAGTTGGCAAATCGAAGAGCAGCAGAGAGCGCGTTTCTGATCTATCTCCACCGAAAGCGCTGTCGTCTTTGACGAAAGCGATGCGCGTTCCGTCGCCGCTCAACTTCGCGTCGAGCGCTCCCGTGTTGCCCGCCGAGTCGGTCAGTTGTCTGAAAGTCTCTTGCGTCGTGTCGTAAAGAAAAATCTCCGAATTGCCGTCGGCATTTGCGCCGGTCAGATTGCGATTGGAAGAGAAGGTGAGCCAACGTCCATCGTCTGAGAGCGATGGTTGAAAGTTTCCGTCTGTGGCGCGTCGCGTGTCGTCGCCGGGCGTCGTCTGCGTGATCTGCCGCAAGGCCGTGCCGTCGAAAAAGAAAATCTCGAAATTGCCGTCAACATTCATGCCGGGCAAGAGATCATCACGACTACTGAAAGCGACACGCGAGCCGTCTTGCGAGATAGCCGGCGCGGGCGCGCGCGAAGCCGCAACTTGCGTGAAGCGCGGCGACTCGCCGGAGATGTCGGCACGCAGAGCGCGAAAGCCTGCGCTGCCGTTTGCGCCGGCGAGATTCGCCGTTGACTCGAAAGCGATGTGCCGCCCGTCGCCGCTAATCGTTGGGTTGAGATTGAGGCTTTGTTCGGGAGTGTTTGTGACACGGCGCGGCGTTGTGGTCTGCGAGTGAGCGGAGGATGACAAGACGCAGAGCGCAACGAGCAGATTGATGAGGCAAACAAATTGCCTTGCGTGAGATTTCAAGGCTCGACTCCTGTTTCTGTGCCGCCGGTGCGACGCACGACACTGTGAGAGCAAACGGAGAAACAGAAAACAAAAATGTCTGGAATGATTGGACGCTGGCCGGTGCGAGTGAAGCGCCGCGCCTATGCTGCTCGTGCGTGCTGCGAGGTAAGGCCACGCTATCGAGCGACTGTAATTACTTTAATGCGGGCGGCATTCTACAACTTTAATGTCGAAAGGCAAGAGTTATTTTAGCGGGCGAATGCGCCAAGCGAACTGTGGAGTAGCGCCGCTGGACAAGCAGGCGAGCCGGAGGCGAATGCTGCCATCGGGGAGCGATAGTTTAAGAG
>JALZKK010000366.1 GCA_030859285.1 Acidobacteriota bacterium
ACTACTACCAGACGACGAAGCAACACACGATCAACTTTCTTGAGAAGTTCGGCTATGGCTGGAGCGATGGCGGACTTTATGCGCTGTCAGGGTGAGAATCCACTTCTTGGTGTGCGCGGCATATAGAGTACGCCGTCAGCCAGCAAAGGGTGGTGTTGACGCACAACCGCGACGACTTCGCTCAACTCGCGCAAGAATACTTTGCCGCCGAGCGCAAGCATTACGGGATCATCATCGCGGTGCGCCGCCCGCCGCATGAGATCGTCACTCGGCTGATGACGATCCTCAGTCAGACGACTGCCGACGAGATGGAAGATCAAGTCATCTACATCTGAACAACGGACACGAAGTTAAGCAGAAATTCGCGGCAGGGCATCACGACTTGAAAAAGGGACTCGCGTCAAGCTGATCGCCGCGCCAAGTTCAGTCGGCAACATCGAAGAATCCCGACTGTATTGCCTAATAGCTTTCCTTTGCCGCATTTGGTAAACCGCCGCTATATCGTCGAAACGCTCGCCTCAGTCAACGAAGACAAGACGCGCGCTGCCAACATCCTCGGCATCGATCTTTCAACGCTCTACCGCAAGCTCAAGCGATACGATGAAGAATGAGAATCAGAGACAAAGGTTTCCCTGTCTGCTGGTTTGATTTAGATAAAGACGACTGACTGCGAGTTGGGAATGTCGAAGCGTTTGCGGCAGCGGAGGTTTTTGCAGACGAGCATGTCGTCAATCCGCACCATGTAATCGCGCGACTTCTGGAAGCGCGCGCGATCCTGCTCGTTCGCGCCGCGCGGCAATTCTTTCTTCTTCGTGCGCCGCAGCCAACGCACTTCATATTCGGCGCGCTCGCGGCAATGCGGGCAGGCGAAAGACGTGCGCTTGGCTTCTTGCTTCTCGTGGAAAAAGTCGCGTTCGTTCATAACAAGATAGAGGGTAGAGGGCAAAGGGTAGAGGATAGTGATCACCTGACTTCACTATCCTCTATCCTCTGTCCTCTGATTTCTCCTGTGATACCAAACGATCAGTAAACCGAGGATGGCGTTTAAGGTCATGATCGCGTTGGTGGCGACGAAGACCCAATTCTTGACCAACCAGCTATAGACTACAAAGCCCAACGAGGCGGCGAGTTGGCCGACGAATAGCCATTTCGAGATGTTCTCGCTAGAGCCTTCTTTCCACTGTTTGTAAATCTGCTTGCTGATAGTCAGCACGAGAATCACCGAGCTGGCCCAGCCGATTGCTTCTGGCATTCGTTTCCATTTGCTCTGCAATCTAAGGTTGGCGGCAGGCGATAGTCAAACTCATTTCCCCGCCTTCGATAACAGCCTTTGCACTGTGAGCAGCAAGCTCGTGGGATCGACCGGCTTCGGCTCGAAGGCGTCCGCGCCTTCCGAGAGCGCGAGCGTCGCCGAGCCGGTCCCATAGCCGGTCGTGATCAAGATGGGCGTTGTCGCCAACTCGTCCGTGTCGCGCACGCGGCGGATGAAATGCACGCCATCCGCCGAAGGCATTTGAATGTCCGTGATGATCAGATCGGGGCGCAAGCTCAAGGCCAAATCGTAAGCCTCGACGCCGTCGCACGCAGTCGTCACATCGTACCCTTGACGGCTCAACGCCAGATACATCAACTCGCGCACCTCATCATCGTCTTCGGCAACTAGAATCTTCTTCATATGACAGGAACGAGAGACGAGTGATAAGTGACGAGCAAAGACAAGTTTTAATCTTGTCACTCGTCACTTGTGACTCGTCACTGCTTTTCATCTTGTTCGCACAATTCGCGCAAGAGCCGGAAGCTGTAGATGCCGGTTTGGTGACCGTCGCTCCAACGGAAAGTGATCGCATAGCGACCGACCAACTCCATGTTCTCGATAGTCAGATCATCCGCGACACTTTCTGGCCGCAACACCCGCTCGCCGGTCATCTCGTTGACGCACTGCGCGCACGGGCAGACGCGCCTCAATGCTGCCGCGCCGTAACGACACTCGCGCCCGTCGCCCCACACGACCGAGAGGCCGGCCTCGCCCTCCTGCATTATCTCGCGCGGCTCCACGGCGGGGCCACGCCGGTATTTCATGTCAGACATGACAAATAAGCAGGAGGCAGGGGGCAGGAGGCAGGACGAAGAATCATTCTGCCTTGTCATTAACTTTTGTTTTAACTCCTGCCTCCTGCTCCTGCTTCCTGCTCCTACTGCCTCCTTTTTTTCACTTCTCCCTCGACCGCCTCGGCGGTGATGTCGTAATGCGAGGCGGTCCAGACGGCTGTGCCGTTTCGGAGGATGATCGCTTGCGGGGATTCGTGGCGGACGCCGGTGCGCGCGGCGATCTCGTTTGAGACGGCGCGGGCGCGTTGGATGATGACGAGCGCCGTCGCTTCGGCGACATCGGGCGCGAGACGCGACATCTCGCCATAGGCAAACGCGCTGATCGGACACGTCAAGCTATGTTTGAATAGCACGACCGGCACCTCGCGCGAACGCTCAATCAGAGCTTCGAGCGCGCCGGTTTCCGTTAATTCCTCGAACCCCTCGCCTTGCTTTGAGGCTTGCACCATGAACAAATTACCCGGCCAGTTGCGACCTCAAAACCAGCCCCTGCCCGCTCCCCTCGAACACTGTGATTGACGAATCACCGTTGATATTAACGCACGATTTAAGAAAGAGGAAACGAAGGCAAGGATGAAGGCGGAAGGCGGAAGGCGGAAGGAAAAATCACTAACTCGCCTTTGCCTGTCTTCATTCATCCTTCATCCTTCCGCCTTCATCCTTGCTCTTCTACCGCCAGTCGCCGACGAGGACGAACGGGGCCCAGTAAAACGGCGCGCTGTATTTTTTGCCGGTGATCATCTGTTGCTGCGCGGCGCGAAGGGCGGCGGCGGGCGTCGTGGCTTGTTTCGTCAGCAGACGTTTGTAGAAGTCGGCCATCAGTTCGGCGGTCGAGCGGTCGGCCACCGACCACAGGCTGACGCCGACGGTGGGCGCGCCCGCGTACATGAAAGCGCGCGTCAAACCGATGACGCCCTCGCCGCGCTTCTCCTTGCCTAAGCCGGTCTCGCAAGCGGAGAGCATCACGAGCGGAGAACCGAGCCGCAAGTTAAAAATCTCATCGGTGCGGAGAAAGCCGTCGCCTTCGCGATTGCCGACGAGCGAAAGGACGACGCCGGTGAACTGCGGTCGCTCCGCGTTGAGCAATCCATGTGTCGCGATGTGGAGGACGCGGTACTTACTGATGTCTCGCGCCTTGACGTTCGCTTCATTCGCGTCGAAGTCAAGCCACACGTCGGGCGCGAGGCTGGCGGTGCGCGCGAGTTGCGCGATCTGTTGCGCCTCAGCGCGCGTGCCGTTCAGACGCGCGAGACGAATGCCGCTACCACCGCTCGCTTGTGCAGCCGCCGCCTTATCGCCAGCGACATCCGCAATCGCGCTCTCAACGACGCGCGCCGTCGAAGTCGTCGTGGCTGTAGTCGCTGCTGCCGCAGACTTGGCGCGCGGGTCTGTGCTGTCAAAGACCGGATCGGCGATGACGAGCAGGCCGCGCGCGTTCGCCGCTGCAGCGTTGCCGCTTGACTGTTGACGGATCGCTGCCACTACCGAAGCCGACGGCGCATAGACGATCTCATTCGCGTTGATGAGGTAAGGCAAGGCCGAATAGTCCGTGCCGCCCGCCGTTGTGACGAGCGCTTCAAACGGAATGTAGTTGAGCGCGCCGTCGGCGACGACGAGCAAGCGCTTGTCTTTGATCAGAGCCGCCGCCGGCGCGATAGTCGTTTGATATAACGTGTGCGAAACACCTGCGAATGTGCCGCCGTCACCGCCGCCGCTCGCCGCGCCGCTTGCAACGCCCAAGCCTCGATCATCCGCGAGGCCGCGCACGGGGCTGCCCGCCAATTCGACGATTGAACGGCGTAAGCTCTGCGGCACGATCTGATCGCGCAGGGCTGCGGCTTGCTCTTGTATGGCAGCGCGCGCGGGCAGACGATGGATGGCGACACCTTTATTCGTCACTGCCCACAGGTAAGAATTCTCGTTGCCGAGACTGTATTCCAGCAGCACGGTCTGATCGTCAAGGATGTTTTGCTGCACGGCTTCGAGCGTCAGCGGTTGCGCCGCCGTCAGCGAGGCGTAACGCGGGCTGGCCGCTCTGATCTGATTTTCGATACTGTCGTATTCGACGGCGAGCGTTTCGAGTTTCCCTTCGAGCTTGTCGAGCGATTCTTGCGGCGGCTCATTGGTGAGGCTGACGCCGGTTAATTGCTGCGCGATGTCCTGTTGCTGTTCGAGATTCTCCTGCTTGCGTTTGAGCAATTCGGCTGGCACGCCTTCGGTGATCTCGGCGCGAGATTCACTGAGCATGTCGAGCAGAGAGCGGGCGCGTCCCTGCTCCACGATGCGAAAGGCTTCCGCCGCGTAAGCGAGCGACTGGCCGTCAAGCGTCGCGGCTCCGGCGGGCGCGCTCATCAAAGCCATTTCGGCCAGCGCGCCGGAGGCTTCGTCGAACACATCTTCGGTCGTCGCGAGAAAAGTGGTGCGCGCATCATCCGCGCGCAGGCTGCCCTGCCGGATCGTCTCGATGGTGGCGAGGGCTTCGCGATAAGACGCGGCGGCTTCGTTCATCGTCTTCAACTTCTTCTGCGTGTCCTTTTCATTTGCCGCCGCCAACAAACGCGCCTTGCCCGTGCCGCGTTGCGCGGGCCACATCAGATCGAGCCGCTTGTCGGCCTTCGCGCCGTTGGCGGCGTCGGCGTAAAACTTGAGCGCGTCTTTGGACTTGCCTTGACGAAGCGCCACGTCGCCGAGGCCGGTGCGCGCGGCGACGCGGAAGCGGCGCGTCTGACCGAGATTCGCGATCAACGGATTGTTGCCGCCCGCCACCGCGAGCGCGTTCTCGAAATGTTTTTTCGCGCTGTCGAGTTGATTGTTCTGAAAGTCGATGCGGCCCAAGCCCAACTCTTGATTCGTGTAGATGATAACTTGGTGATAGAGAGCGATAGCCTCCTGAATTTTCGAGGCGAGGCCGACGCCTTCCGTAACCGTCGAAGCGCTGGGCGGCCCGGTCACGGCGCTCTTGACGCTGCTCAAGAAGCCGAAACCCTTTTTCGCCGTTGTGACCGCGCCCGTGTCCGGCTTCGCCACGCTGATGCGCTGGTACGCGCTGGCCGATTCACTGTTGTTGCCTAAACGATAATGAGTCTCGGCGATCTTAGCGAGCATCAACTCTGAATTAAATTTGTTCTCGCCGATGCCGACGGCCTTCTGTAGTAAGCCTTCCTTAGCTTCCGCCGCCAGAAAATTTTCGTGCGCGCTCTGATAGTGCTTGAGCGCAACGGCGTGCTGCCCTAACAGCGCATAGAGATCGCCGAGCGCGTCAAAAGCTCTGGCTTGCGCGCCCGCAGCGCCGGACTCTTTGGCGAGCTTAAGCGCGTTCTCCAACAGCGGCAGGGCTTGATCGGTTCTGCCGCGCCGCAACAAACGACGCCCTTGCCGGAGCGCATCTGCGCCTTGCGCTGCCGGCGGCCCTTGCGCGCGCACGCTGGCGGGCGGCGGCGCGGATCGAGTCGGGGCAGCAAGCAATGGAGAGACGCCGGAAAAAATCGCGGCATACGAGAGAGCTAAAGTAAGAGCGCGACGTTGATAATTCATCATGAACTCCTTCATTTGAGGGCAAGGCTGCCGCTCCTGCGTCGGCTGTGCAGCATACTCCGTCTGACTGCCGTGCGAAAGCGTGGCCGATGAGATTACGGGGGCTAAAAACAAGTCAGCCCTCAGAGAGGGCTGACGAGCGTGCAATCTGACATTTAGTAACGCGAATTTTTTTCGTCATCGGGATCAGGCCGGCGCTTTCATCACGCGCCTCCGTGAAGGCCGAGAAGCAGCCGTTCACTCCCTCCATTTACTTATGCATCAGATCAACGGCGGTGACGAGAACGCCGGTGGTCGAAGAAGCGGTCATGCGAATGATTGAAGGGCCGGGCGCGTCTTGCGACAGGCCGAGTCCGCGCGTCGTGGCTTCGCGCTCATTGGCAGTCTGCGGACGGCCCGCGTCTTTGAGCTGGCTGACGGCTATTTCTTCTCTGTCATTCGCGCCTTTGATCTGCGCCCACATCTCGCGCGACGGATTCCAAGGGCAACTGTTCCCATCTGTCGCGCAGAATTTAACCAGCGTCTCGCCGGTCGGCACGTCCGGCAACGGCTGGCGCGTGAGGACGATGTAGAGCCGCTCGGTCGCGGGCGTGCCGTCGAAGTTGAACCAACGCAGCCGCTCGTCGGCCTCCATGTTGGAAGGCACTTCATATGGCACATGCGCGCGCACGAAATTACTGCCCCGGCCTAAGCGCGCGTCGGGGAAGATCATTTCCGGGTTCTTGTCGTTCTCGGTGTGGAAGACGTAGAGATAACCATCGGTATTGGATTCGAGCGCAAGGCGAATTGATTCGCCGGTGTGGAAGACGCGCTTGGGATCGACGCGCAGGGCGTCGCCGTTGGCGTCGCGCATGTAGAGCGTGTAGCCCAAGCCGATGGCCGCCGGATTAAGAGCGGCGTTCGTAAAATTGGTCCCCGAATCTGCCGTCGCGTTGTTCTCTTTCGCGGGCGCGCTACTGCTCTTGCTCGATCCCTTCTTGATCTTCGGGTTGGCGCTCGCCACCGCTACGCTGCCTGCCGCGCTTTTCTTTCCGCTTTTGCTGCCGCTCGGCGGCTTGGCGCTCGTGTTCTGCGCCGTTCCGATGGCAGGGCGGCTCGACGGCTGCGCGCTTTGGCCTTCGTTTTGGTTTGGCTTGGCCGGATCGCCGCTGCTCTTACCACTGGGGCGAGTCGAGAGAAATGCGCCGCGCGTTCCGATGTCTTCGTCCTGTTGTTCTTGTGCGAAGGCCGGCGCGACAGCGGCGCAGAGAATGAGCATGGCGCTCGTCAAGATCGTGTTGAAGTAGATGCGACGCATAACGGGGAAGCTCCTTTCAGAAATACGAGGGGGGTTAAGAGGAGGGGCTATCACGGATAGCAAGGTCAAACTTTTCGTTAAGTCATTGATGTCTGATGCGAATATCAAAAAAAAGCGGCTGGCTTTGGGCCGTAAGTGGTACTGACACAGACACTGCCGGCTGTCCCTCGCTATTGTCTTTTACGTCCAAGACAGGAGCGGCGGTTTTGTGCTGCGCGCGGAATTCTTCCCACTCCTTTATTTCCGCCGGCGTCAATTGATGTCCGGCTGGCGCGGCCAGAAATGCCGGCGACAAGAGCGGCATCGGCGAAAAGATCACCGTGTATTCTTCCGTCCCCGGATTCCGATCAAGTTCCAGCACATACTCCTCACCGTTTTTGTCTTTGCCGTAAGGGAAGATGAAATCAGCGCCCGCCGCAGATTGATTGGTCTTGAGAACGCCGACAGGCTGCGCCGTCAGAAAAGTCATCGGCGCGTTTCCCTCGCCCGGCCCGATGATGTAGAAGTAGCCGCGCTCGCGCGGCGTGAAATGAAACTTGAACAGTTGGCCCGAAGCGAGCCGCAGTTCTCCTTCCTGCGCGACGCGCTGGCCGGGATCGGTTCCCGCGCCGGAGAACGCTTCCAGCCAATAGCTGATCGCCTCAATGCTAGCCACCGCATTGCTGTTCTTGTTCGGCTCAACGTTCGTCGCAATTGCCGGCTTGACGACTCTCGCCTGCCAACGCTGCCACAAGAACCAACCGCTCACCGCGACGCCAGCAACAAGCAATAATAACACCGCGACGCCGGCCAGCAACGGGACTTTCGACGCGCTGGCCCTTCGCACGTCTTGTGCCGGAGCGACCGGCACGGAGGCCGCGCCCGCCACCACCGGCGGCTGACGCGGGTGCGCGACGAAACTATTATTACCGCCGGCAGCGACGGCAGTCACGACCGAATCCGGCGAAGGAATCGTCCGGTGAATCTCTCTTGCCGCGCTCGTCTTCACCGCGCTCCCGTTGGCGGGCGCGTTGACCGGCGGAGCCGTCCCCACTCCGCTCGGCACGCCCGCGCTTAAGTCCGCCATGCTCGACGACGAAGGCGCGGCAGCATATGCCGCTCTCGGCATTGGCGGCAATCCGTAAGCGGCGCGAATCTCGTCGGCCAACTCTCCGGCGGTGCTTTGCCGGTCGCTGCGATCCTTTGCGATGGCGCGCGCGATGGCCCGCGCGTAACTCTCCGGCACGCCCGGCGCGACTTCGTTGAGCGGCGGCAACACCTGATTGACGTGCGCTTGTCGCAACTCCGGCAGAGATTTCCCCGTGAGCGGCTTGCTGCCCGTCATCAACTCGTAGAACATCACGCCGAGACTGTAGATGTCTGCGCGCCCGTCGATCTCCGGGTTTTGGTCGCGCGGCATGTCGCCCCACTGCTCCGGCGACATGTAATAAGGTGTGCCGAGAATCTGCCCGGCGACGGTCAGCCCTGCGGCATCGCTCACCTGCGTCTCGGCCACATCGCGCAATTTGGCGATGCCGAGGTCGAGCAACTTCACGACCAACTGGCCGTCCGCTGTGCGGTTCAGCATCACGTTCTCCGGTTTCAGATCACGATGAACCACACCCTGCGCGTGCGCCGCCTCAAGGACGCTCGCCACCGGCTCTAAAACTTCCAGCGCCTCCTCCGGTGTGAAGCGCCCGCGCTCCTTCAACTCTTTATCGAGCGTCCGGCCTTCAACGAACTCCATCACCATGTAGATCAAGCCGGCGGGCGTGGTGCGGAGATCATAGACGGTGACGGCGTTCGGGTGGCGAAAGCGACGCGCGGCGCGGCCCTCGCGCTGAAAGCGGCGCAGCCATTCCGTGTTGTGCCGCATCTCCGAACGCAGGGTTTTGATCACGACGCGGTCGCCGAGCAGGATGTGCCGCGCACGATAGAGAGCGCCCATCCCGCCACGCGCGATGAAGGCTTCGATCTCGTACTGCCCGTCGAGGACTTCCCCGACCATATCAGCCGGAGACTCTTCCAACACTTCGCCGTCGCGATGGCAAAAGCCAATCGTATCTTCGTAAGAACTACCGCATTGTGGACAGTATTTCATCTGCGAATAATGGCCCGGCAGAATAAAGCTGGCGCGCCGGCGATTCTTTTTCCGCGCCGGCAATGAGCAGGAGCGGCGCGCTCGACTGAACTAATGCGAGCCAACGCCGTTTGAAAGTTTAACACGCCGCTTTACCGCGTGTGAACCGCTCCGCCGTAATAATCTCTTGGAAGGCAAAACCCAATTTATAGTTCGCCGGTCGTGAGGCGCGCGGCCAAAGGTGGCAAACGAACGCAAACCCGCGCGCCGGCATCCAAAGTCAGGCACGATTGATGTTTGCGGACATCCGTCACGCCCGAAGTTAGCCCCCAACGCTTCGGAGGGATTATGTTTTTCGCCGTCATGGAACGCCTCAGTAAGCGCTCGAAAGCGTTCCTCATCACACTCGGGTTTCTGCTCGTCGTCCTGCAAAGTCTTTTGAACTATCTGGCCGGCCCGGATTTCTCTGTCTTCCTGTTCTACTTATTGCCGATCTCGATGGCCGCTTGGCTGCTCGGGCGCAATATGGCAATCGCGATCTCGCTCGCCAGCACGCTCGGTTACTTCCTCGTCGAGCATTTCTCGCAGCACCACTATGAGCAACCACGAACGCTTTACTTCAACGTCGCCGCGAAATTTTGCGTCTTTCTGTTCGTCAGCTATTTCGTCTCAGAACTGCGCCGCTCGCTCTACCACGAGCGCGAACTGGCACGGACAGACGAACTGACCGGCGCGCTCAATCGCCGCTCGTTCATGGAAGCGGCCACGCTGGAGATCAACCGCGCCCGCCGCCACCGTCATGTATTCACCGTCGCTTACATGGACATCGACGACTTCAAGGAAATCAACGACCGCTTCGGCCACAGCACAGGGGACCAATTGCTCCGCACTGTGGCTGAGACGATTCGCACAACGATCCGCGAGATTGATCTTATCGCCCGGCTCGGCGGCGACGAGTTCGTGATCCTGCTGCCAGACACCGATCAAGCGGCAGCGCAAGCAGTCGTCAATCGCGTCCACCAAAACATCTTGGCAGTGTCGCGCCAACACCGCTGGCCGGTCAGCTATAGCATCGGCGTCGTGACGTGGACGACGCCGCCACGCACCGTCGATTACATGATCAAGCAGGCCGACAACACGATGTATTCAGTCAAGAACGGCGGCAAGAACCGCATCATTCACCTCAATGTCTCTGGCGAGCCGCTCACCGTAGCGTAAACAAAATTATCAGCGAGCGCGTCCACGCCTAACAACGCCTTAGCAGTTCGCCGCAACCCCGTCGCCACAACTTTTAACCGACAATTAACCTGCGCTTAACGATGAGTTAGCGCGGCGCAGGTAGGGTACCGGCGTTGTCTCGCTCGGGCGAGAATTCATTGGAAACGGGCCGCGTGAAGGACACCGGAAGACCACGCGGCCTAATTTTTCAAGAGGGGCGACAATCAGAAATGACAGCGAAGAGGTATGGAATGATGTCGAAGATTACGAGAAGAGATTTATTGCTTCACTATTTCCAACTGGCGTTGGCGATGCTATTGCTCACAGCCGGCATCCTACTATCAATCTACACTTTAGCTCGTTAGCCACTTGATGGTCTAGCCTCACAAATTTCCCACCTCAAGTTTTACTCAAGTATTCCTCAAGTCTCCTGAATATAGTTCAGCGTGGCAAATTCCTTTTGAAGAACGACCCCGCTTCAAACCCGCCCGACAGGTTTGCCAGAGCTCTTTTAGGATAGCCGAATCCCCGACACTCGACGACGCCTGACCATGCGCCGCCGCCTCGCCGCCCGGCCCCGCGTCATGCTTGAGGTGTGTGAGACGCAAAGCAACCAAATCTGAAGGAGATGTAATGACCATGATGTACGTCATTCCGAGACGTTATGTGTTGAGTGCGGCGCTCGTGTCGCTCGCGCTGTTAGCAGTTCTCTTTGGGACCAGTCGTCGCTCGGCGGCGGCGTTGGAGATGACTTCGGTCATCGTCGAATTAAATCAAGCGCCGGCAGCCTTTCACGTCGCCGAGGCGAAGCAGCAGGGACACAGTGTCTCTGACGACGAGTTGCAAGCCCATCGTGGGGCTTTACGCACCGCGCAGGATCAGTTTCTCGCTGACCTCGGCGCGCGCGGCATGGCGTTCGAGGTGCGCTCTGTCAGCGTCAGCGACGTGCGAATCGAGTTTCGTTACACACTGGTCTTCAATGGTATTGCGCTGAAGGTTCCGGCGTCCGCCATCGATTCCATCGAAGCCATGCCGCAGGTTAAAGAAGTCCACCCGGACGACACACTATTCACGACCCTCAATGGCAGCGTCCCGTACATTCGCGCCCCGGAAGTCTATGGCGGCGTTGCGGAGTTGACGCAGTTCGATGATCTGCGCGAAGGCTTCGAGGGACAGGGCATCAACATCTCCATCATCGACACTGGCATCGACTTCCCGCATGAGATGTTCGGCGGTGATGCCACGCCGCCGCGTTTGGGTGTCGCGCCCGCGCAAGCTGCGGTCAACACCAACCGGAAAGTGATCTACTCGCTGCCGTTGACGGACATCGTCCACGACGGTTTCGGACACGGCACGCACGTCGCTTCAACTGCCGGCGGCTACTTGGGTTTCGCGCCCGGCGGCGACAGCCTGCCGCTGACTGAAGACGACGTGCGACTCCACGGCGTCGCGCCCCAAGCCAAGCTGATGTCTTACAAGGTGTGCAGCGACATCCAATCCACTGTCAGCCAAGTGCAGCCCATCGGCGGCTGCGACTCGTCCAACATCATTATGGCGTTGGAAGACTCGGTCTCGCCGCGCACGATCAACGGCTTCTCGAAGCCCGTGGCCCATGTCATCAATATGAGCCTCGGCGGCAGCGGCGGGCCAGACAGCCCGACGGCGGTCGCTTCGGATAACGCCGTCCGCGCGGGCGCAATCGTCGTCGCCTCGGCGGGCAACTCCGGGCCGGGCGAAGCGACGGTCGGCGCTCCCGCCGCCGGTCGGCGCGTGATCGCCGTCGCCGCCAACACCAAGCCCGGCACGACCAGCGCGAACTGGTCCGCCGACGTACTCGCGGCTTCCGTCGTCAACCGCAACTTGATCGGCGCAGTCACACCGGCGAATAACTTGGCGACCGCCAACGGCTTCAATCGCATAAAACTTTTCCCGATGGCTGGAGCGACTGCTCCGCCTGCCGGCGCGCTGGCGCAGTATTACGTCCTCGTCACTGCGCCGCAGACGGTCGCGGGCTTTCCCCCGAGCGTGCGCGGGCGCATCGCGCTCATCAAGAACACGTCGGGGCTGCCCGGCGGCACCTTCGCGCAGAACGCCAACAACGCGGCGCTCGCCGGCGCAGTCGGCGTGATTCTGATCTCGACGACCGAGAACCCGACCGCCGTCACCGCGCCGATCCCGGCGGCCAACATCCTGCCCGCCGAAGGCGAGATTCTCGTTGACGCCATCTCCTCGACCGACAACAACAACACAGACCCGCCCGCCGGCACGATCTCCGAACTGCCGATTCGCTTGAACCCGTTCTTCAACAACACGTTCGTCGGCGAGATGGCGGGCTTCAGTTCACGCGGGCCGGTGCTCGGGTTCGGGCAGGTCAAGCCCGACGTGACTGCGCCCGGCGTTGACGTGCTGGCCGCCGTCCCGCCCGCGAGCCTCCTCGGCGCGCTGTCGGCGGGCAGCTACGGCGCGATCAGCGGCACGAGCATGTCTTCGCCACACGTGGCGGGCGTAGCCGCGCTGCTCAAACAGGCACATCCGACTTGGAATGCGGACATGATTCGCGCGGCCCTCATCAACACGGCGACTAACTTGCGGAACCAATCCCAAACGCCGAAGGCGGGCGGGCTTGGCGGCGAGTCGGTCAATGATCAAGGCGGCGGACTCGTGGATGTGGTCGAGGCGATCAACGCGAAGGCGCTGATGGGCGTCGCCGGCGACGGCATTAACGAGCCGACGATTCTCGGCAGCCACTCTTACGGCGAAGTGCCGGTCGTTAACAGTCGCGTGACGCACACCTCGCCCGTCACTGTCACCATCCGCGACGTGTCTGGGCAGGGCGGCGCTTACAATTTGTCGCTTGAGAATAATCGTGATCTGCAACTATATGAAAGCTACACCAAGAAGTGGATCGGCGACCAATGTAAAATGGTGATTGCAGAAAAACTGTAATAGTGAGGTTGCAGCGTGCTGAGTGAAGAGGATTACGCCGAAGCGTGTCGGCGGTAC